>CAMWNR010000071.1 GCA_947175665.1 uncultured Porphyromonadaceae bacterium | reverse complement strand
GGGATTGAGTAGCGTGAATTATTCACCCTTGATTGCAGCGATGCCGGGGAGTGTCTTACCCTCGATGGCCTCAAGGAGAGCACCACCGCCTGTAGATACGTAACTTACGGCATCAGCGCAGCCGAACTTATTTACGCATGCCACGCTGTCGCCGCCACCTACGAGAGAGAAGGCGCCATTGTCGGTGGCTTCTACGATTGCATCAGCGATAGCCTTGGAACCGGCGGTGAAGTTGTCAAACTCAAATACGCCTGCGGGACCATTCCAGAGGATAGTCTTGGCCGGGAGGATTGCTTCGCGGAATTTGATAATGCTGTCAGGACCTGCATCAAGACCTTCCCAACCTTCGGGGATATCCATTACTGAGCAGATCTGAGTATTAGCATCGTTAGAGAAGTCATCGGCTGCTACGCAGTCAGTGCCGAGTACAAGATTAACACCCTTCTCTTTAGCCATCTTCATGATGTCGAGAGCGAGTTGGAGTTTATCATCCTCGCAGATAGATTTGCCGACTTTACCACCCTGAGCCTTAGCGAAGGTATAAGTCATACCACCGCAGAGGATGAGGTTATCCACCTTATCCATAAGGTTCTCGATGATACCGATCTTGGTACTTACTTTAGATCCGCCCATGATTGCGGTAAAGGGACGCTTGATATCCTTGAGGATATTGTCGACAGCCTTGACTTCCTTTTCCATAAGGAAACCGAGCATCTTGTCCTGAGCATCAAAATAGTCAGCGATTACAGCGGTAGAAGCGTGCTTACGGTGAGCGGTGCCGAATGCGTCGTTAACATAGACATCTGCGTAAGAAGCGAGAGTCTTGGCAAATTCTTTCTGGCTCTCCTTCATAGCCTTCTTGGCATCTTCGTATGCGGGATCTTCCTTATCGATACCTACGGGTTTGCCCTCCTCTTCAGGATAGAAACGGAGGTTTTCGAGCAGAAGAACTTCACCTGGTTTAAGATCCTTGGCTGCTTCAGAAGCCTTCATGCAGTCGTCGACAAATTTTACATCGGTGCCGAGTGCCTTTGCTACATCCTCGCGGATCTGAGAAAGTGAGAATTTAGGATTAACCTTACCTTTGGGTTTACCCATGTGACTCATAAGGATGAGCGAACCACCGTCAGCGAGAATCTTTTTGAGGGTGGGGAGAGCGCCACGGATACGTGTATCGTCGGTTACATTGCCATTCTCGTCGAGGGGTACGTTAAAGTCAACTCGTACGATGGCTTTTTTACCTGCAAAGTTATAATTTTCGATGCTTGCCATAATAAAATAAAATTTATATGATTGTCTTATTATATTTCGGGTATCTTGATGAAGAAGGTATAATTGAACCTCTTCAGTGCAAAGATAATTATTTTTTGCGAATTATTTTGTAATTTTGGGTTATGGAATTAAATGAAATAGTTAAAATTTCAAAAGAAGTAACGGGAACAGCACCCTACTCTATAGAAAAACTCCCCGAGGGGGGATCTCCGCGTCATTATACTCGTGTTATCCTTGATGCAGCGGGCGATGAGAGTGTGATAGTCACCGAAGGGAACGATCATGTAGAAAACCGGAGTTTCTGTATGCTTGCCCGTGCCTTTGGAGATTATGCCCGAGATCATAAAGAGCAATTTACAGACATATCTTTTCCTGAGATAATTTTTCATACACCTGATTACTCAGTATATATCCAATCAGATTTAGGGGATGTATCACTCTTTGACCTTATAAAGGAAACACGCAAAGAGGGTGCGAATCCCGAAGATAGTTTGCGCAGATTAATACAGAGTGTGCTCGATGCATTGATAAAAGTGCAGACAATACCGGAAAGCGTATGGGAAGATAAGGTTTTTAACCGTCGGTTTGGAGAAAGGATGGTACATTGGGATCTCAATTACTTCAAATACGAATTTCTCAAACCTGCCGGAGTTTCGTTTAATGAAGATCTACTTCAGGATGATTTTGAATCTCTGGCAGAAGTTCTTACAGAGGTAGATGATGAGTATACCGGATTTATGTATAGAGACTTTCAGAGTCGTAATATAATGATTACCGGTTCCGGTATAGGTCTTATAGATTTTCAGGGTGGACGTAAAGGAGTATGCATCTACGATGCCATCTCATTTCTGTGGCAGGCAAGAGCGGGTTTCAGTCAGAAATTCCGTATGGAGATGCTTGACTATTACATCAATAGGTATTGTGGTCAAACCGGTGGTAACATCGGATTTTTAAGGGGTATTGCTCATAATTATGTGCTTTTCAGGACTTTGCAGGTCTTGGGAGCCTACGGGTTCCGGGGGCTGGTTGAAGGTAAAGCCCATTTTATAGAAAGCATACCCGGAGCAATCAGAAATTTGAGCGAACTGCTGGCAAATGGAGATGTAGATAATTATCCTGAACTTAAAAAGTGCTGTGAGATACTTTGTGCCGATACAAGATGGCAAAAGGAGAAAACGGACGGTCTGACAATCGAAGTTTGCAGTTTTTCATATAAAAAGGGTTATCCTAAAAATTTTACCGGCAATGGCGGTGGATTTATGTTTGATTGTCGCGGTATGCATAATCCCGGCAGATATGAAGAGTATAAAAAGTTGACAGGTCTCGACAAACCGGTTATTGACTTTCTGGAAGAGAGGGGAGAGGTCGACTTGTTTGTAAAAAATGCAAAGGATATAGTATCACCGAGCATAAATAGTTATCTGCGTAGAGGATTCAGTGACCTTCAGGTGGGATTCGGTTGTACTGGAGGCCAACATAGATCGGTATATTGTGCCGAGCGTTTTGCCCGGGAGATTGCTGAGGAGTATCCTGAGGCAATAGTAAAAGTTTATCATAGAGAACAGAATGTGCCGGTGCGCAAATTAAGTAAACAAGTTATATCTTAAATTCTGATTGAGAATGAAAGGATTTATATTAGCCGCAGGATTAGGCACCAGATTGCGACCGTTTACCCTTCAGAATCCTAAGGCGCTTGTACCCGTAGGTGGAGTGCCGATGCTGGAGAGAGTGATATTGCGCATGAAAGATGAGGGGATAACTAAGATAATCATAAATATACATCATTTCGGAGAGAAGATTATTGAATTTTTAAAACTCAATAATAACTTCGGAATCGATATTAAAATCTCAGACGAGAGAGATTTGCTCCGTGATACCGGAGGTGCAATATTGCATGCCGCTACATTACTGAGTGAAGACGACGAACCGGTACTGATACATAATGTAGACATACTCTCCGATGCGCCATTGAGAAGTATAGGTAATGACTTTACTGAGAGTAATGCCGATGCCGCTCTGATAGTGAGTTCGCGCAACTCTTCAAGGCAACTTATATTTACCGATTCATTCAGATTATGCGGTTGGCATAACAATAAGGAGGGGATTTACAAACCGACTGATATGACGCAGGAGCGTGTAGAGCGGCAGAATTTACAGGAACGAGCCTTTAGTGGTATTCATATAATCCGGCCCAAATCAATATTAGCAGAAATGGAGCGGCAGGGTAGAGGAGAGGTCTTTTCAATCATAGACTTCTACTTGGAGGCATGCAACAAACTTAAAATCATAGGAACGGATTGCAGTAATCTGAGCCTTATTGATATAGGTAAACCGGACACGTTGTCACAGGCCTGCAGACTATTTGAATAGCAGTGTCGTAGTTAGAAATGCTTGGGTTCAAAGTGAGGCATACAGCCAAAATACGGTAGGTCAAGAGATTAACACAAGACATCAAAAAGGACATAAAAACAAAACATAATAATAACCGTATCCAAATAGAGGATGTCTCTTTGGATACGGTTATTTTTATTTTTTGTTGAGCCCCATATAGGGTTCGGCTATAAACGCGGGGGGATCCGCTGATCGCGGATAATCAGATATGATGATACTGATTGTTTTTGGCTGTGTTATACTGGCAAAGGCATCCTATAATCAATGCCACTACAGCCGAGCCACCGAGCCACCAGGTAGCGCTAACGCTTGTTACGAAACAAGAAATAATTAACAGAATGGCTCCGATGGAGTAAAATATGATGGAAAGTGCTTTCATAGTAGTAAAATTTTAATAATGTTATTCAATAATCTGTTTTGCGTTGTGTATATATATAACATATTATCACCCGATATGGATTTAAGAACATGTTTAAATTTATATCTTAAATGCAAAATATAATGAACGCTCTATATTCCAAGTGACCATTTATAATTGTTAATGCACTAAACAGTGTCTAAGAAGGGTTTGATCAAAGAATGAATTTGTTAATGGGTCAACTGATAATGTAGGAATAAAAAAAGAGCATTCTGATTAGAATGCTCTTTTTAGTAGCCGATCCGGGACTCGAACCCGAGTCTCCACCGTGAGAGGGTGGCGTGCTAACCGCTACACTAATCGGCCATAGAGGGAGATAAAACAATTTCAAATAATCGAGATGTGTCTCATCTCCCTTTTGCTCTGCAAAGTTACGAATAATTTTTGGAACTACCAAATAATTCGTAATAAAATTTGCGATTTTTTGTGTCGACTTACTCAGCGGCAGTTTCTTCTGCTTCAGTAGCAGCGGTTTCAGCCTCGAGGGCTTCCTTAGCGGCTGCTTCTTCGGCGGCGAGTTTTTCTGCTTTCTTTTTAGCGACTGCCTCACCTTTCAGGCGATTCTTTTCGGCTTCAGCCTCGAAGCGCTTTTTAGCGTCTTCTGCAGCGGCAGCGTCCTTCTTAGCCTTAGCGGCATCAGCAACTTTAGTGCGGTCAGCCTTCCAAGCATCGAAACGCTTCTGAGCCTCCTCTTCGGTGAATGCGCCCTTCTTAACGCCACCACGGAGATGCTTCATAAGCATTACGCCCTCTTTAGAGAGAATAGAACGAACTGTGTCGGTAGGAATTGCACCTACTTCTACCCAATACAAAGCACGGTCGAAGTCTAAACTTATTGTAGCAGGATTAGTGTTCGGATTATAAGAACCTATCCTTTCAATAAATCTACCATCTCGTGGTGCCCTGCTATCGGCGACTACAATGGGATAATAAGCGTAGGATTTGCGGCCATGACGCTGTAATCTGATCTTGGTTGCCATTTTAACTTGACTTGATTTATGTTGTATTGGTGGGGACTTTTTATTGCCTCCCCATTTTAGCAGCACAAAATTACACTTTTATTTTATTCTGACCAAATTTTTCTCCGCTTTTTTTATTAATTTTGTATGACGTATCCTCCCTGCGGAGCGTGATACGTTTTCTGAGTTATTTTAGATATATACCATTTAATATATGAGCGATCTTTCACTTCTCTCTCGCCTCGATGGTCTTGATGCCCGTTTTGAAGAGGTAGCCACTCTTATCACCGACCCGAGTGTAATTGCCGATCAGAAACGTTATGTTAAACTCACCAAGGAGTATCGCGATCTGGAAAAAATCCTGCAGGCGGCTCGTGAATATAAAAATGCCATCAACGTAATCGAGGAGTCTCAGCAGTTGCTCGCATCGGAAGATGATGAGGAGATGCGCGCTCTCGCAAAGGAGGAATTGGATGAGGCTCGGGCCAAGATTCCTGCAATGGAGGAGAATATCAAGTTGCTTCTTATCCCTGCTGACCCTGATGATGCCAAAAACTGTATTGTCGAGATCCGAGGGGGTACGGGAGGTGATGAAGCGGCACTCTTTGCAGGCGACCTATTCCGAATGTATCAGAAATATGCGGAGTCTAAGGGTTGGGGATTGGCCGTATCTTCATTTTCCGAGGGCGCTGCGGGTGGATTTAAGGAGATCATCTTTACCCTTACCGGTGAGGGGGTATACGGTATAATGAAGTATGAGAGTGGAGTACATCGTGTGCAGAGGGTACCTGCTACAGAGACTCAGGGTAGAGTGCACACATCGGCTGCTACTGTGGCCGTTTTACCCGAAGCCCAGGAGTTTGATGTCGAGATACATGAAGGAGAGATCAGATGGGATACTTTCCGCTCCGGAGGTGCAGGCGGTCAGAATGTAAATAAGGTAGAATCCGGTGTCCGCCTGCGTTACAATTGGAAGAATCCCAACACCGGGGTTGTTGAGGAGATTTTGATAGAGTGTACCGAGACACGCGACCAACCTAAAAATAAAGAACGGGCGCTGTCGCGTTTGCGTACCTTTATATATGATAAGGAGCATCAGAAATATCTTGATGATATCGCCTCCAAGCGTAAGACTATGGTGAGTACCGGAGACCGCTCGGCAAAGATACGCACCTATAATTTCCCGCAAGGGCGAATGACGGATCACCGCATCAATTATACCATCTACAATCTCCCCGCCTTTCTCGATGGTGATATACAGGAATGTATAGACAACCTGATAATAGCGGAAAATGCCGAAAAACTTAAAGCCTCAGAACTATAACTGACTCCATAACGGATATCACACATAATGAAGTGCCGATCTCCGGCACTTTTTTATTGGCAGAAAAGAGAGAACCCGCATCAGAAAAGTTACAGACTTTTTCTGATGCGGGTCTATATTGAAGAGTCGCAACAAGACTCTTTCGTATTTATAGGTCAATTATTTGATAAGGTGGCGTATCGGGGCGATAGTCATCCAGGGAGTGTCGGCGGTTTTAAGGTTAAACTCATCCTGATAGCCGGCTGTTATCGCCTTTTCCACATACTCTTCCGCTTTGGCAAGATCACCTGTCTGGGCGTAATAGACTGCTGCCCAGTAGAGGTTATTCTTATCTGAGGCGTTGTCGCTGAGCAATCCGTTAGCGATAGTTGCATCAGCATCGAGTTTCTTGCCGGTTTTAGCCTGCGCAATACCCTTTATAGCCACACTCTGCGCATCGGAGGGGGTCTCCATGATGATTCTGTTAAAATCACCTACAGCGCCTTTGCCATTATTAAGCAATTGCTCCTGCACATAAGCGCGCAACAACAGCGCCGGCATATTATCAGGGGCATACATAACGAGTTCGTTAAGTGTAGTCAGTGCTCCATCCTTATCACCGGCAGCGATTTGTGCCAGTGCAGCCTGATAGAAAGCGTCGGGAGATTGAGGATTGGCACTGAGTGCATTAGTGGCATATCTTACCCCTTCGGTAAGATTATTCTGAGCCAATGCTATCTCAGAGGCGATGATGTATGACTCTTCAGAAGGGTTACTGTTGATAGAAAATCCAATATTCTGTTGTGCTTCTTGCAATCGGTTAAGAGCCAACAGCGCCTTAGCGTATGTCATATATACACCGGCCGAGCGCCCCTCGGGGAAACTGATGAGTTGCTCAAGAGCCTGTGCAGCCTGAGAGTAATTGCCGCTTCTCTCAGCGATCATACCTTTAAGGTAAAGCATCGGGATCTTGTTTTCAGACTTATCAATCGCAAAATCAAGAGCCATAGCCACAGCCGAATAATTTGTGTTGGCCAATCTGATCAAGGCGCTCAGAGCGCGATCATTGCTATTATCGCCCAGAGAGAATGCCACAAGGTAATTGGTGGCGGCATTCTCCGGCTGATTCATATCAAGATATAGGTCACCGAGGCGGCAATAGGTCAGCGCCCCGGTAGGATCAGCCTTCTCCGCCTCCTTCATCAGGTCTTCAGCCTCGGTAAACTTCTCCTGCATTATTGCAGCCTTAGCCATGCCGAAATATGCTTCCTGACTACGAGACTTAAGTGACTGAAGAGTAGAGAAAACACGATAAGCCTCTTCAGGGCGGTTGAGGTAAAGAAGAATATTACCCTTTTTATAAATATTAGCGTAGTTATCAGGCTGCAGATTGAGAGCGGAATTGATAGCATCGAGAGCCAACTCATAATTTTTGGTTTCGACTGCGGCATCGGCCAGGAGCGAAAACTCGCTCAGACGCATATCTTTATCTTTGGCTGGAGTATACTCGATGGCCTTTGTAAGGTCATTGAGAGCATTGTCATATTGAGAAATCTGATAATATTGTGCCGCACGTTCGTAGAGAGTCTGATAATCCTTAGGATTGGACTTAAGAATCTCGGTGTAGCCATTCAGCATGGCACGTGTTATAGGATTAATCTGCTGGGCAGAAGCGGACGCTGCGATGCATAATGCCAAGCAGCCAAGTGGTTTAAGAAATTTCATACTCTTGGTTTAAAATATGTACAATCTGTAAGGCGGAGAGAGCGGCAGTCTCGGTACGGAGCCGGCTTTTGCCAAAAGTCACAGGTATAAAACCCGCGTTGACAGCCATGCTCACTTCGTCGGGAGAGAAATCACCCTCCGGTCCGATGATAATAACTACATCTTCAGGAGCCTTGTATTCCGCAATCAGGTTGCGGAGAGGATAAGATTTATCGCAATACCCTATGAATTTCAATTCGTCCGATTTATTACGATGCCGGGCGATAAATTCAGCAAAACCGGTCAGTGGTTCGATCTGCGGAAGCACTGTTTTCAGGCTTTGCTTCATGGCCGATATTGCGATCTTGCGCAATCGTTCCTCTTTCAGTACTTTACGTTCGCTGTGAGCGCAAAGCAAAGGAACAATTTTATCTACACCCAACTCTACACACTTCTCGGTCATCCACTCCATGCGATCCATATTCTTGGTAGGGGCGACTCCGATAGTGATAGTCGGTTTCCAGAACTTAGGGGCATCTGCCGAGTCAACAATTTCGACCATAGTATGGCGCGGGTCGGCATCGACAATCCTGCATTGATACAACACTCCCGAACCATCGATAACCTGTATGATGTCACCCTCACGATGGCGTAGCACTCTTATACAGTGAGCGGATTCGTCAGGTGGGAGAGTGGCGGAAGAGAGTAAATCGGGGGCAAAAAACTGTATCATTCTTAATTTTCTACAAAACCGTCGCCGGATGCTTCAAATTCTTCGGCCTTATTGAGAGTTATGTTTTCTTTCTCTTTAGGATTTCGGAATATAAAGATAAACAACAGGGCCACTATAAGGGCATAACCGGCAAATATAAGCCAAGTTGATTTCCAGTCACCTATCATAAAGTCTCCCTGATAATGACAGAAACTATTTACAATTGCCCCTGCCGCCAACATACCTAAAGTTGCTCCGATACCGTTGGTCATAAGCATGAAGAGGCCTTGAGCGGAAGCCTGCATGCTGGGAGATGTTTGCTGCTCCACATACAGTGCTCCGCTGACATTAAAGAAATCAAATGCCACACCGTAAACAATCATCGATACGATGAAGAGTATCACGCCCGGCATTGTGGGAGTGCCGATGCCGAAAAAGCCGAATCTGAGTACCCAGGCAAACATAGCGATAAGCATAACATTCTTAATGCCAAATTTGCGAAGGCAGAATGGAATGAGCAGTATACAGCACGCTTCAGAAATCTGACTGAGAGATGTAAGCAGAGTAGCGTTATTGGCAGCAAAAGAATCCATATACTCCGGGAAGGCTTTAAATGAGGTTATGAAAGGGGTGGCATAACCGTTGGTAATCTGCAGAGATACGCCCAGAAGCATAGAGAAGATGAAAAATATAGCCATACGGGGAGAACGGAACAGTGAAAAAGCATCTAAACCGAGAGACTCGGCGATAGATTTTTTCTGAACCTCGCCCGTCTTGGCAGCAAGCGGACAAGAGGGGAGAGTGAAGCAGTAGATGGCCAATATCAGACCTAATATCGCGCACACCGCAAGTTGATTGACTGTGTACTGGAATCGCGGGTCGTAAGAAGATGCATCACCGAGAGGGTTAGACAGCATATAACCCCATTCGCCGCCTGAGATATAGAAACCGTTGACAAACCACATAGCCGCGATGAAGCCTACGGTGCCGAGAACACGGATAGGGGGAAAATCCGAAATAGTATCCATGCCGTTACGTTTGAGTATCGAGAATGCTACTGTATTTGCCAAGGCAATTGTAGGCATAAAAAATGCTACTGAGAGAGTATAGAGTGAGAAAATTATGGAAAATTCAATTCCACCGGGATGAGAAAAACCATACCACCAGGCAGACCCCATAAACAATGCTGCAAGCAAATGGCAAAGTCCCAATAAGCGCTGAGGCTGAATGACTTTGTCTGCTAAGATACCCATAATGGCGGGCATAAAGATAGATACTACGCCCTGAATGGCATAGAAGTAAGATATCTGGCTACCAAGACCGTTAGCGCCAAGGTAGTTGCCGATACATGTCAGGTAGGAGCCCCATATTGCGAACTCCAGGAAATTCATGGCGGCCAGTTTGCCTTTGATGTTAGATTTCATATAATAGGTTTAATATTATTCTGTTGTACATAAAAAGGGAGAATAATTCTAATAATTCAACCCTCAATCAGTTATCACTTTTTAAAAGTAAGAAAAGCGTAGTTGCCCAAATCCAAAGTATGTAAGCGATTGTGAAGTTACATATTTTGTAAATATGGTGTCTTATTAGCAAAATTAAGATATTTTAAGTTGATTTGCAAGAAAAGGGGTGTAAATCTATACAAATGCATTGCCGTATTAGATATCGGGTCGCGTCATTCTGTTGGAGTGTATACCTCGTAAGGTAATTAAGGGTCAAATACAAAAGTACGTTAAAAAGAGTGTCATATCCATCTTAAAAGGAAACTACCGCATGGCAAATGGCGCAGACTATAAAG
>CAMWNR010000070.1 GCA_947175665.1 uncultured Porphyromonadaceae bacterium | reverse complement strand
GGGCGAGATTCATCGAGCCCAACCCCTCATACACCTCCCTCCCCAAAATCCCCAAAATTTAGCATAAAAAATTTTATAGAGATGATTTTTATATTATCTTTACACTCCAAAGAGAATTCTGAAACAATTTATTTATGAGCAAAGTTTGCATACATATCTCCCGCACATTATCCCGGTTCAGATACCGGGCCATCGGTGTATGTATCGCCTTCGCTCTGGCTCTCTCAATCACGGCGTACTCCGCACCGGCAAAGTGGGAAGTGCTCAAGACTGAAAGAACCGACGTAAAGACTGTTGTCAAGGATTCCGATACCGAAATAAAAGCAGCAAGAGGGATTATAGTGATTCATACCAACAAGCCCACTCAGGTTAAGGTATACACAATCCTCGGTCAACTTGTAAACCGCGAAACTCTGCAAGCAGGTCAATCGCAATTAAGCATTTCCGCTCACGGTGTCTATATTATCAAGACTCCGGAACTCACTTGCAAAGTAGCATTATGACTCTCCCGTTTGACCGGCTGATATATCGGATACATAAACAATCTCGCCTCGACCTAACGATAAAAAAATTAAACTTAATTCTAAAAAGAACCATAAAAAACACCCGAAATGAAAGATCCGAATCTTGAATGGGAAAAACTTAGTTTCTCATACACCCCGACTGATTACAATGTACGCTGCACATATAAAGACGGCAAGTGGGGTGAAATAGAAGTTTCTGATTCAGAATACATCCCTCTCCACATTGCGGCTTCTTGCCTGCACTATGGTCAGGAATCTTTTGAAGGCCTGAAGGCTTTTCGCGGTAAAGACGGCAAAATCCGCATCTTCCGTATGGAGGAGAATGCCAAGCGCTTCATCCGCTCTGCCGAAGGTATCTCTATGCAACCGATGCCCGTAGAACTTTTCTGTGAAATGGTAAGAAAAGTTGTAAAATTAAATGCCCGTTTCATCCCCCCTTACGGCACCGGCGCTTCTCTCTACATCCGTCCGCTTGAAATCGGTGTATCTCCTCTGATCGGTGTATCTCCTGCTACTGAATACACTGTGATCATGCTTGTAACTCCTGTAGGTCCTTACTTTAAAAATGGATTCAAGCCTATCAAGGTCTGCATGTCAAGAGAGTATGACCGCGTTGCACCCAAGGGTACCGGTTCTATCAAGATCGGTGGTAACTACGCCGCTTCGCTCAACGGTGGCCAGAAAGCACACTCTATGGGCTATGGCAACATGCTCTATTTCGATCCGAAAGATAAAAAATATATCGATGAGTGCGGCGCTGCAAACTTCTTTGCTATAAAGGATGAAACTTATATTACTCCTAAGTCTGAAACAGTTCTCCCCTCTATCACCAATATGAGCCTTGAGGTACTGGCAGAAGATCTCGGACTTAAAGTAGAACGCCGTCCGTTTACTATCGAAGAGTTTGACTCTTTTGAGGAGTGTTCGGCTTGCGGCACCGCGGCTGTTTGCTCCCCCATCTCTCAAATCGATGACCTCGACACCAAAAAATCTTATAAGTTTGGCAACGGTGAGGAAGCCGGCAAATGGACTACCGCTCTCTACAACAAACTTCGCGCTATTCAGTATGGCGAAGAACCCGATACTCATGACTGGTGCGAAATTATCGAAGTTGATGAGTAATCATTTATTACACTTGACTTTATAAACTTATTATATAAAGCGGCGACCTGACATCAACCGGTTCGCCGCTTTTAAATATTATCTCCTCTCCTCGCTAAGTATAGATGCTCTCTCCTATCTGAATATAAATCGTTATCCCTATTCTTAACACTTGCTTTATTATGTTTGATCCGCTTGATTTCTATCCCACCGAACCAAGACTGCGCGAACTCCTGCTTACACACTCTTCATGTGTGGCTAAAAAAGCGTTGGAGGTTTCTAAAAAACATCCGGAATTGAATGCTGATAACGATTTTTTGTATCGAGCCGCCATGTTGCATGATATTGGTATTGTGGCTTGTGATGCACCCGGCATATACTGCTTCGGTTCGCTACCCTACATCTGTCATGGCGTGGAGGGTGCCAGAATGCTTGCCGAGCACGGTATGCTACGCGAAGCACTGGTATGCGAACGACATACCGGTTCGGGTCTTACCGCATCTGAAATTGAGGAGAATGCTCTCCCTCTCCCCGCCAGAGATATGCTACCCGTATCTATCGAAGAGAAGATAATCTGCTATGCAGATAAATTTTACTCTAAAAATCCCGATTCGCTCACAGCCGAAAAATCTATTGAGCGTATTATCAGTGAGATGCAACGCCACGGTGAGGCCCCATTGCAACGATTCCTATCTTTACACGCACTGCTCGGATAGTGCCTTACTGCTCACTGCCCAGATACCATCTTACTATTATTTTGATCTGAGGATTAAGGCATTCCTGATATTTACCAGACATATCCTGGACATACTTGGAATTTCTTGGATTTACCTCGTATAGACCATTGACATCGCTTTTATCATAAAATCCGTTAAATCCCAAGATAGTCTTGACATTTTTTATTAATTTTGCGGTAATGCAGAGTGCCTTCGGCACCGCGTACCGGCCTTTGGCCGTCTTCCGCTCTCTGATTACTCGCGAAATTTTTATTAATTTTGCATCTTGTTAAGGTCTGTACTGACCTGTACTCTATATATTCTTACCTACTGAGTGAAACGTCTGATTCCGATATTATGCTTTCTGGTGGCTATCGCTTTTGCTATGGCCCGACCGGGTGTGGCTACCCAGGCGCGTAAGGATAGGCAGATACATCGTGATTCTGTATCACCGTTTCATACTACAATCGGTATTGATTCTGCTATTACACCTGCATCATCGGTAAAAAGAGATTCTGCTTCTCTTAACGACTCTATAATGGGCGATGGCAAAACAAGACTCTCCAAATTAAATCTCTCTCCAAACAATAATGACCTGTCATCTGCCGTAATATTCTCTGCCAAAGACTCGTTGCTTCTCGTAGGCGAGAATACCGCGTTTCTGTATGGAGACGGTAATGTTGAGTATGAAACTTTCAAACTCAATGCCGACCGTATTCAGATGGACATGGATTCTGCTCTTGTAGCCGCCTCCGGAATGCCTGACTCTTTGGGTAAAGTCTCAGGCAATCCCATTTTTTCCGATAAGGGTACCACCTACGAGTCAGAGACCATGAAGTATAACTTCAAGACCGAAAAAGGGTATATTACCAATGTCATCACCGAGCAGGGTGAAGGATTCCTGACTGGTGGTAAGACCAAAAAGAATGCCGACGGTTCTTTTTATCTTGAAGATGGTAAGTATACTACATGTGATAATCACGAGCATCCTCACTTCTATCTTAAGATTACACGCGGTAAGATGCGCCCCAAAAAGGATGTGGTGACCGGTCCGGCTTATATGGTTATTGCCGATGTACCTCTACCGCTGGCTCTCCCGTTCGGTTATTTCCCCTTTTCTAAAGATTATTCAAGCGGTATAATTTTCCCATCGTTTGGCGAAGATTACAATCGTGGATTTTATGCCCGCGACGGTGGTTATTATTTCGCTATAAATGACAACGTTGACCTCGCTCTTAGAGGAGAAATCTACACCAAGGGGTCGTGGGGTCTCTCAGCGGCATCTACCTACGCTAAACGCTACAAATACCGTGGCTCCATAAGCCTCTCATATATTACCACTATTTATGGTGATAAGGGTATGCCGGATTACTCCAAGCAAAATAACTTCCAGTTTCTATGGAGTCACTCTATGGATTCCAAAGCCAATCCGAACCTAAACTTTTCTGCTTCGGTAAATTTCTCTACCTCAGGATATTCGCGCAACGACCTCAACTCTTACTACAACTCGTCATTTACGGAAAATACCAAATCTTCCACCGTAAACATGACCTATAATTTCCCGGGTACCAAATGGAGCCTTTCGACCAATGCAGCGGTATCCCAACGCACCCAGGACTCTACCATTTCGGTTTCTTTCCCCAATTTGACCGTTTCGTTATCTCAGGTAGCACCTTTCAAACGTAAAAAAAGTGTAGGGGGCGAACGGTGGTATGAGAAGATTAGATTGTCTTATACCGGTCAATTCCAGAATTCTCTTACTGCCAAACAGGATGTTTTTTTCAAGAAATCTCTTATAAAAGATTGGCGTAACGGCTTTAAACATTATCTCCCCATTTCTGCCACGTTCTCGCTATTCAAGTATTTCAACGTATCACCGTCGATCACTCTTAATGATCGTATGTATACGTCCAAGATTCGACGTCAGTGGGATCCGCAGGCATCGGCAGAGGTTACTGATACTACATATTCTTTTTATAATATCTTTGATTTTAACGCTTCAGTGGCGATCGATACCAAGATTTACGGATTCTGGAAACCGATGAAGTTTCTCGGTGACAAGGTTCAGATGATCCGCCACGTCCTCACCCCCACAATCTCAATCTCAGGTGCTCCCGATTTCTCAGCACCGGGATGGGGTATCTACGGCTCATACGATTATGTAGATGCGCAGGGCAAGACGCAGACCCACAGATATAACTACTTTGCACACACGCTCTTCGGTGCTCCCTCGGCCGGCAAGTCAGGTGTTGTATCCGTAAATCTCGCTAATAATCTCGAAATGAAGGTTAAGAGCGATAAAGACTCTACCGGTGTGAAAAAGATCTCTCTCATCGAGAATTTCACAATCGGACAGAGTTATAACTTTGCCGCCGACTCTTTAAATTGGAGTAATCTTAATACTTCGATAATGTTGCGTCTGGTCAAGAACTTTAATCTTAACCTCAACGCTACATGGGACCCTTATACTTATCGCCTTAATGCCAATGGCACACCGGTGCGCGTGAATGTGCCGCGCTGGAAGGCAGGTAAGGGGTGGGTGCGTCTCGCCTCGACCGGCACATCTTTCTCTTATACTTTCTCTAACGCGACCTTTAAGAAGGGGAACAAAAACGGAGCGACAGGCAATACTTCTGACGATGATGATCAACTTGACGAGGAGGAGGCCTTTACCGGCGAAGCCACCAACGATGACTTCCGCCAGCGTGTCAAGATGCGCCGCGATAATGCAAGAAAGGAGCAGGAGAATGCCGATGCCGATGGTTACGAAAAATGGGAGTGTCCCTGGAGCCTTACAGTGAACTATTCTATCAATTACGGTTATGGAGATTTTGATTATAACCGTTTGGAATACAAACCTAAATGGACGCAGAATTTATCACTTTCTGGCAATATAAGACCTACTAAGGGTTGGAATTTCTCATTCTCAGCCTCTTACAATTTCGAACTCAAGAAACTGGCTTATATGAACTGTACCATCACGCGCGATATGCACTGCTTTACGATGGCTGCCTCTTTTGTGCCGGTAGGCCCTTACAAGTCTTATAATTTTCATATTAATGTCAACTCTTCTATGCTCAAGGATCTTAAATACGATAAGCAATCTTCGAGATCTAACGGCATTAAATGGTACTGACGTTAAGTATTAAGTATTAAGTATTAGTGATTAGTGATTAAGTTTTAGGGTTTAAGTATTAGTGATTAGGTTTTAAGGGTAGTGATTATGGGTTAGGGCGTAGTGATTCGATAAAACCGGGGAATATAACAGGTCGATTTTTTGGATATCTCTGATTTAATTATTAATTTTGTCACGCATTAGGTTTTCCGATCATCGCGATGGGTACCATCCGGTTTAGGAACCAAGAGGGAACGCAGTGTGATTCTGCGACATTACCCGATGCTGTAATTCCTTGATAATACGATGCCGTTCTACCACTGGCTATGAATTGTGGAAATGCTGACCGCAATCATGTTTATGCCGGGAAGGTGGGATCGTAAATAAGGATAAGTCAGAAGACCTGCCTGATGCTATTACTAACCACGTCTGCGGGTCTATGGACGATAATACCTTTCAGCATCATGCAGCGCTCTGACGCTTCCGCTTTGCCGGCTTGCGGCATATTGTTTTCCTTTTTATTTTTATTGATACTCCCGGTATCGTTGTTGGCTCAGGATCTCCCTGTAGCCGATGACGCAAATCTGCGTGTTGATACTCTGCAAGAGGTAGTGGTTAAGGGTGAGATGCCTCTGGCTACCCGTCAGATTCTTTCAGGCAAGGAGTTGCAGGCTCTATCTACCACGAGTGTGGCCGATGCACTGAAGTACTTTGCCGGGGTGCAGATTAAGGATTATGGCGGACTCGGCGGACTCAAGACTGTCAATGTCCGATCTATGGGTGCTCAGCATGTCGGCGTATACATTGACGGGGTCAGGCTTACCAATGCTCAAAACGGCACTATTGACCTCGGTAAATTCTCTCTCTCTTCGATGGAGAGCGTTGAGTTGTATAATGCCAATAAACTCGATCGCTGTCAGGCACCCTCGGAGTTTGCAAGTGGTGCCACTGTCTACTTCCGCACTCGCCGTCCTACTTGCGATTCTTTATCCACTCAGTTACGCATCGCCTCTTTCTCCACATATTCCGGCAAATTAAATCTTCAGACCTCCCGTCATGGTTGGCAAGCCTTGTTTGACGCAGAAGCCCTGTATACAAAGGGTGACTACCCCTTCAGATACCGGTCGCAATATGAAGATACTGTCGGCCGCCGTGCCAACAATGACATACGCTATTACCGTGCGGAAGCCGCCCTCTTCAACAAGGGGTTTTCTTCTCACATCTACTATTATTATTCTGATCGCGGTTGTCCCGGAGGGATAGTAAGACGCCTTTCTGACAAATACACCAATGTAGGTAGAGAGTGGGATTCCGATTTTTTTATTCAAGCCTCCTATCGACGTACATTGCGCGATATACACACCCTGCTCGCAAACTTCAAATATACTAACGAGTACCTTAGATATTGCACCGATTACCCTGAAAATCAAAATACGGCCAAAGTAAATAATCATTATCATCAGAATGACATCTACACCTCTCTGAGTTACGCATTCTCTCCTGCAGACTGGATATCTGTCAATGCAGGCTATGACTTGCGTGTCTCGTGGCTTACCGCAGACCTCAAACTATTCTCCCCTGTGCGACGTCAGGATCAGAAGGGGGTAGTCGCGGTAGATGTCAACTATTTCGGCTTCCGGTTAGACACTTCTTTATTATATCAGCATTACAAGGATTTTACCGTACTCCATACCGGTGCGGCTGATCCTCTGCAGAAATTCACACCGGCTGTTACGTTGGGTTACGAAGGGAATAACTTCCGAGTCCATGCCTGGTATAAAAATATATTCCGTGCTCCAACCCTCAATGACCTTTACTATACTCAGGCCGGCAACAGAAATTTAAAGCCTGAGTTTACCACCCAGTGGGATATAGGGGGCGAATATTCCCTACCTAAAGGTAACTGGAGTATTTCAGCCCAAGCAGATATTTACCTTAACAAAATTAAAAACAGGATAGTGTGTCTGCCGATAAAGGGTACTTACACATGGAGTATGATGAATTACGGCTACACTTATTGCAGGGGCCTTAACCTAAATCTTAACGGCAGATTCGCACCCGCAGATTGGAACTTCGCGTTCATATCATCATTTACTTTGCAGCGCGACCTGGATCGCACCGATCCGGAGTCAGACCTCTATAACCGCCCTATCTGCTACTCCCCCACTTTCTCTTGCGGACTGACAGGTATAGTGGCGTGGCGAACACTCTCCCTGACAATCTCCAACCTCTATGTAGGGAGCAGAATGTGGTCATACGCCGACCCGGATGATGTGCTGAAACCATACTCCAATATTGACCTTAAGGTTGACTACTCTCATACAATTAAAGGTAAATACACCACCGGCGTAACCTTGGAAATTTTCGATCTCCTCGACGTGCAATACGAGCATGTACCGCGTTACCCGATGCCGGGAAGAAATATCCGCTTCACCCTATCCTTTAATATCTGAATCTAATCACCCATACCCTCGATTAATCAGGTTAAATCAAGATTAATCAGGTTAAATCAAGATTAATCAGGTTAAATCAAGATTAATCAGGCTAAATCAAGATTAATCAGGCTAAATCAAGATAAATAAGATTAAATCACGATCAAAAACAATACCTTATGCAGAAATTTCTATCGTTTTTCACTTCCTTTTTCTTATTGTGCGGTATATCTACGGCATACGCCGCCGAGGAAAAAATCATCATCCTGAATGAGGGTATGTGGCAGGCCGACAACGGTCGCATATCTTATATCGAAGATGGTGAGGTCATTAGCAACAAGTGGTTTCGTGACATTAACAATATTAAACTCGGCGACACCCCAAATGATATAATAATGGTAAACGACAACCTTATCGCTATCGCCATCAACTGGAGTAATATCATTCAATTTATCTCTCCTGACGGCAGGGCTGTTGCTGCAACTGAAAATGTACCTAACAACCGTAAACTCGCCTCTGACGGTGAGTATGTTTACGTCTCATCCTACGGTCACGAGTGTGAAACTATAGATGGTTATAAATATTTTACCAAGGGGTTTGTGGCAAAAATTGACATTTCAAATTTTAAGGTCGTCGGCACCTGTGAGGTCGGCTACGAACCGGAAGGTATCGCTCTTTATAAAGGGCATCTGTTTGTGGCCAACACCGGTGGTTATGCTTTTCAGGAAGACCATGAATATGAAAAGACCGTAGACATCATCAACACCGATACTATGCAGAAGATCAATAGTATAGCCACCGGCGTCATTAACCTTTACGGCAAAATGTCTCAATCCGGCCGGTACCTCTGCATTAACTCTCCGGGTGATTATTACGACACTCCGGCAATGGGTATAATCTTGGATTGTGAGGAGGCGCTTGCAGGTAATCCTCAACCTTTTCAGGTCCTTCCATACGCCTGCACTTATAATTGCACCGCCACTGATGGTTCGTTTTTAGCCATCGGCTCAAGATACTCATATTATACCGGTGAATACCAATTCAATTACATCACTATCGACCCCGCGCTCTACTCCGCTTCGGGGGGAGCGGAAGGACTCATGGAGTCTCTCCCCGGTTCACTCTCAGAGATAATTGTGAAGATGACCTCCCCATACGGCCTCTATCAAAATCCATATACCGGAATGTATTACGCTACCGATGCGGGCTCTTTCGCAGGAGCCGGAGTACTGCACCGATGGGATGCCAATGGTGAATATTTAGGCCAGAACACCCTGTATATAAATCCGGGGCACTTTTTGGCACTTACACCCGACAGTTGGAACACGAGTGTAGGCAACATCCACGACACAATCATTGATGCAGGCACAGACACAGAAATCTACGATCTATTAGGTCGCAAAATCACCCACCCCGCAAAGGGCACAATCTACATATCCAAAGGCAAAAAGATAATCTATTAATCTCCAATAAATCAAGACTTATCAAGATTAATCAGGATTATTAAGGTTAAATCAAGATTAATCAGGATAAATCAGCCAAAATTAATAAGCATAATAATCAATAATTTTAAATATTTATGAAGCGAAATCTTATTTTATCAGCCGGATTGCTATTATCCGGGATTCTCTCTTCTCACGCAGTCGGAATTACCGTCGAGATGAATACCACCTCACCGACAATGACTCTCATTGATACCGCGTCAGGCAATTCTGTTGAGGTCGGTTCTCCGTCATCTCGTAAATACAGTTTCGAGGTCGACCCCGGAGTGTATGAACTCACCGGCTATGCTACCGATGGCAAAACCGTCAACGGCATCATCCAACTCTCGGTAACCGATCAGCAAAATCAGGAGTTTAAGGTTTTTACCTGCACAGCGTACGCTACCAACAAGAATACTGATAATACCACCTGGCAACCCGATACCGATTATACTCTTGAGTTGGACCTCTCTACCCGCGAAGGTGAGCGTATCAAATCAGTACCCGGTGTGTCAACCACTGCCGGACGCCTCACCTTTCTTGCTCTGAACGGCAATAGTTATTATGCATCCCTGGTACCCTCGGCTGCTCATCGTGAAGAGGGGTATATGGAGTTATTTAAGAGTGGTACTCTGACCTTTGGTGTCACCGTCAGCGGTGTCATACCTATGGGTGCGGATTATTCCATCTCCCTCCCGAAAGATGCTGAATTGGCTGTAGGTATCAAGTTCTCACACTTTACAGATTTCAGATACGTGGAACCTAAGACTACAACCGTAGACGGCGATGTCAAGACTCTCACTTATTATCTTGCTTCCGGTCAGGTTTATAATTATCGTACATGGATTAAAGATGGTCTTACTCAGGCAGGATACTTCACTATGAATTCTGATCCTGAAAAGCGTCCTGAAATTTCTTTCTCCAAGGATTCTTATCTGGCTTTTTCTCCCGAAAAAATTAATCATTCGGTTTCTTCCAATCTCGGTTATGAAACCGGTAATATCTTTGTTAATATCAATCCTCAGGGTTTCTTGAAATTGAACGTTGGCGACACCTTTGATGCCCATGCTATGCGCACCTGGGAACTTACCGATAACTCAACCAACAATTATTTTATCGAACCTGATTTTCACTACCTCATCACCGATCTTGACGGCAACCCCTCTGAGGGCGTAATCGAGATTGACAATGCTGACACATCGCTTAGCGCATGGAGCACCATTCGTGCTATCGGCAAAGGTACTGTTATTGTCCGCGTCATTTACGATGCGATAGGACTGAATTACTACAATGGCACTACTAAAACCCCGTATCTGGGTGGTGAATATTGGGGTGCTATCTGGCCTGAGAATACCGCTGTCTATGTGGTATCTGTCGGAGAAAATGAATCTTCTGTCATACCGAATATGATTGTCAATGAGAGATATAACGCCGGCAACCTTAAAATGGCAGGTGAATATGTCGATGCCGAACACGATGTCTTTTATTACATCGATGGCGAGGCTGGAGCAAGATATACTTTCACCCCTTCTAATACTGCCGAGGTTCTGCTCGCACGCCCGCAAATCGGCCCCCGCGCCCTCTCTTATTCGGGCTTATCTTCGACCGGTGTAGTTAAAAATGAAGATGGTTCTTATAC
>CAMWNR010000069.1 GCA_947175665.1 uncultured Porphyromonadaceae bacterium | reverse complement strand
GAGTATACTCTGCCCAAACATGACAGTTATCTGGTCAAGATGCGTATTGTACAGAAAAATATGCCGCAATATATTGACTCTAACAATCGCATACTCGGTTTTGACTGGGAACAAGATATCAAACGCCAGGAGAAGGGCCGTATGTTTGAGGAGCGTAACTCAGGACTCTATTATAAGTTTGCCGGCGGTTCGGTCGAGAAACTCTCCGAGAACAAAAACGATACCGAGGAGCGTCAGGCTAAAGTTAAGTGGATCGGTTTTAAAAACCAGTTCTTCTCTTCTGTTGTAATCGCTGATAAGAATTTCAATCAGGCTGATTTCGAGTCTCAGGTTATCAAAAACTCAGATTACCTTAAGAAGGTTTCCGCTCAGGCTACTGTAAATGATTACGATTGGAGCACCGAGAATCCTGCATCTTTCGTACTATACATCGGTCCTAACCTATATCCGCTCCTCTCTCATCTCGAAGACCACATCACACCCGGTGAGGATCTTGATCTGACTAAACTCATTCCCCTCGGTTGGACTCTCTTCCGCTGGATTAATGTCGGTATCATCATACCGGTATTCAGTTTCCTGGGTGACTTTATCAGCAATTACGGTATTATCATCCTTCTGCTTACGCTCTTTATCAAACTCATACTCTTCCCTCTAACCTATAAGAGTTATAAGAGTCAGGCCAAGATGCGTATCCTTGCTCCAGACATCAAGGCTATTAATGATAAGTACCCCGGCCAGGATAACGCCATGCTGCGCCAGCAGAAGACTATGGCTCTCTATAGCCGCGCCGGTGCCAGCCCCATGTCGGGTTGCCTCCCGATGCTTCTGCAGATGCCTATCCTCTTCGCAATGTTCACCTTCTTCCCCTCGGCTATCGAACTGCGCGGACAGAGTTTCCTCTGGGCTCATGACCTCTCCGCACCCGATGCTATAATCTCCTGGAGCGGCAACATTCCTTTGGTTACAGAATACTTCGGTAATCACATCTCTCTTTTCTGCCTGTTGATGACAGTGACCAACATCATCTACACCCACATCAATATGCAGAACTCTCCCGGCCAGATGCCCGGTATGAAGTTTATGATGTATGCCATGCCTGTATTCTTCCTGGTATTCTTCAACAACTATGCCGCCGGCCTCTCTTACTACTATTTCCTCTCACTCCTTATCACCATCATCCAGACTTACGCTTTCCGCTACTGCATCAAAGAGGAAGATGTAAGAAAGACTATGGCTGAGGCTGCCAAGAATCCTAAAAAGAAGAGTGGCTTTATGGCTCGTCTTGAGGAGATGCAGCGCCAGCAACAGCAGATGCTCAAGGAGCAGCAGAAACAGCAGGCCAAAAACCGCAAAAGATAAGTGATGTATTGAAATGACGGTATAAATGCCATCCTTACGCACTATACGGATCACTGTAGCCTCGATATTCTTATCGGCTTCTGTAGCCTATCTCTTTTTTGAGACCGGCAGTGTACCCGCAGTGCAAATATCAGAGCGAGTGCAGATCATCCCATCTGCTCTCGCTGTTTCTATTGGTGCCACAGCGTTCTGGCTGGTTGCCACTTTCTTCTTTGGACGCATCTACTGCTCGCTGGTGTGTCCGGTAGGTATCATTCAGGATTCGGCCACCTGGCTCCGCCGCCGCCTTTCCCGCATCCCGATGCTGCGTAAGCGGCGCAATCCCCTTGATGGGCGACCTCTGTTTGCCCCGTTCCGTTATCGAAAAGCCGGAAAGTGGCGCGGTCTCATTTTACTATTTTATGTGGTGTGCCTGCTACTTGGATTTACCGGCATCGCGGCTCTCTTCGAACCGTGGAATATCATGCGGCTTGCTTCCGAGTCAGTTCATCCGGCTCCAACCACTACCCCTACCAGAGGACTGCTCTTCGCCTCCAACCTCCTGCTTGGAGCCGTAATCGGTTTTGAGATTCTTATCATCATTTGGATATGGGCATTGGTGGCAGGTCGCAAATTCTGCACCGAGGTCTGCCCTATCGGTACCGTGCTCGGTCATGTCACCGAAAGGGGTATATGGCAGATCGAATTCGATCCCGACAGATGTGTAGGGTGTCTGAGATGCGAGGAGATTTGCAAATCAGAGTGTATCAAAGTCGTATCCCGATATGTCAACAACTCTAAATGCGTGAGATGCTTTGATTGTATCAGAGTCTGCGATGACGATGCCATACGCTTCACCCCTTCGCGCCATCGCCCGGCCACTCCTCTGCTCAGACGCAAAGCCGGCACCTGAGCGGCTCTTCCTTTAATATCAACGTGATTCCTATAATATCATACCCCTAATATCATACCTCTTGGGGGTATCAATTAAGCAATATAAATAATGCAGCAATATCAGACTCTACTCCGACATATCCTCGCCAACGGCCATGAAAAGACTGACCGTACCGGCACAGGCACTATTTCTACCTTCGGTTACCAGATCCGCTTCGATCTCTCCGAAGGGTTCCCTCTGCTTACGACCAAAAAACTGCATCTCAAAAGCATAATCCATGAGTTGCTGTGGTTTCTGGCAGGTGATACCAATGTGAAGTACCTGCAGGATAACGGTGTACGCATCTGGAACGAATGGGCCGACCCCGACGGCAACCTCGGTCATATATACGGCTATCAGTGGCGCTCGTGGCCGGCTTACGATGGTAAATTTATCGACCAGATCTCGGAGGTAATCGACACAATTAAAAATAATCCCGATTCGCGACGCATTATCGTGAGTGCTTGGAATGTGGCAGACCTCGATAACATGAATCTACCTCCGTGCCACACTCTATTCCAGTTTTATGTGGCCGATGGTAAATTGTCTCTCCAACTCTATCAGCGCAGTGCCGACTCTTTTCTCGGTGTACCTTTCAACATCGCCTCTTACGCTCTGCTATGCATGATGGTAGCGCAGGTATGTGGCCTCCAACCCGGCGAATTTATCCACACCTTCGGTGACCTCCATATCTACAAGAATCATCTGGAGCAGGTCGATTTACTCCTCTCGCGCACACCGCGTGTTCTGCCGCGCATGGTGATCAATCCGGATGTCAAGGATATTTTCTCTTTTAAATATGAGGATTTCCAACTTGTGGATTATAACCCCTATCCCCCTATCAAAGCCGAAGTTTCAGTATGAAAACAATAACCATCATAGCGGCGATAGCCCGAAATAACGAAATCGGTCGCAAAGGTGACCTTCTATGGCACATTCCCGCTGACTTGCGTCACTTCAAGACCCTGACTCAAGGGTCTACCGTGATAATGGGGCGTAAAACATGGGAATCCCTCCCCAAACGTCCTCTCCCTAAACGATGCAATATCGTGATAACGGGCAATCGGGATTACGAAGCACCGGGCGCAGTTATCGCCCACTCTCTGCAAGAGGCCTTGGAGATTGCCGCAAATTCCGCTGTCGAGAATACCTCTTCATCCCGGATCTTCATTATCGGTGGTGGTAGTATATACTCCGAAGCCATGCCGCTGGCAGATAAGTTGGAGATCACACATATCGATGCTGATGCACCAGATGCCGACACTTTCTTCCCGGTGATTTCACCTCAGGAATGGAGACTTATCTCCGAGTCCGCTCCCGAAGAAGATTCTACCACACCCTCAATTACTTTCCGCACATATGAGCGTAAATAGTCTGCAACTTCAACACTTTGTTATGAATATTGTTATCATCAATAAGTCTGACACTACCGGTGGTGCCGCAATTGTATCCATGCGTCTGCTCAATGCGTTACGCGAAGCAGGTCATAACGCCCGTATGCTGGTAGCCGAACGTAAATCTGACTCACCTTACGTAGAGAAGATAGCCTCAGGGTTCAGGTTAAAATCAGCGTTTATAGCCGATCGCATCCCTATGGCGTATCACAACGGTATGTCGCGCTCTACACTTTTTAAAATCGACGGTGCCATTTGGGGTATCGACATTACCTCTAATCCTCTCGTCCAGTCGGCCGATGCAATATTTATAAACTGGATCAACCAGGGAGTACTGAGTCTCGAAGATATTTATGATCTCTCCAAATTAGGCAAGAAGATTATCTGGACCATGCACGATATGTGGAATTTTACCGGCATCTGTCACCATGCCGGTGACTGCAACAGATATATCTACCCGTTGCAATGCGGTTTATGCCCGCTGCTGAGGGAAAGATGGTGGAATAAAAACCCTTCTTTCTTTGACCTCTCTTATCAGACTTTCTTACGCAAACTCTGTCTCTACAAACTTGTTGACATTACTTTTGTAGCAGTAAGCAGTTGGCTGGAGCAGTGTGCCCGTCAGAGCACTCTGCTGAAAAATCAGAAGATTAAGAGGATACCCAACGCGTTCCCCCTGCCGGATATAAAAGATATCCACCGCACGGAGTCTGCCGGGCGCATCCGGCTCATATTTGCAGCGGCACGCGTAGACGATGACATCAAGGATTTCTCCACATTAAAAGAAGCACTCCGCTATATATCTGAGCACCACCCTGAAATAGCCGAAAAAATGGAGATTACCATTATCGGAGGTATCAAAAACCGCTCGCTGCTTAAAAAATTCCCTATATCGATGCAATATCGTGGCACTGTCAATGACCAAAAGGAGATGCAGCGAGCCTACCAATCCTCAGACATCGTAATATCCTCATCAGAATTTGAAACTCTCCCCGGCACTCTTATCGAAGGGCAGGCTTACGGTGCGATCCCCGTAGCATTCGACCGTGGAGGTCAGCGCGATATAATCACACCCGGTGAGACCGGATGTCTGGCTCAATGGGATTCAGCACCTGAAAAGAGAGCCGAATCGCTGGCAAAAGCCATAATCGAAGCCGTATCCATGCTCGGCACACCCGATCTGCACCTGCGATTATACCGCAATGTCGCCGACCGATTCTCCCCTCAGGCAGTGGCCTATAAATATCTCGATTTGATAATTTAAGATTTTTTAATTAACTTTGCCCAAATTATCCGCATGAATCAATCGGATTATCCGGATACCTACGCACTCTCCTCTCATAGAGATTGTTTGTAAATCAAAACGCAATCTCTGCATACTTCAGGAGTTTAAATTTATTACAATTTAGACTCACGACTCTCTTAACACATGGAAGACTGGATTTTAAATATAGTTCTTACGTTCATAATAGCCTTTTCGCTGACCGGAATGCTAATACCTCAGATTCTGATTATAGCATTCCGCAAAAAACTATTTGATACTCACGATGCACGTAAGATTCATGAAGGTATTGTACCCCGACTCGGGGGTACCGCTTTCGTACCCGCTATAATATGCTCAGTAACATTTATAATCGGCTTGAAATCACACCTTTATCCAGAGGCAATACTATCTCTGCTTAATGCTGATTTCATGCCGCTGATGTTTCTTATATGCTCTCTGATGCTCCTCTTCCTCACCGGAATGGCCGATGACCTGATCGGAGTGAAATATCGTGGCAAATTTCTCTTCCAGATTCTTGCAGCAATACTTACCGTCTCGTCAGGCATCTATATATCAGATCTTTGCGGACTGCTGGGCCTCAATTTTTATCCCGATTGGGCCGCCTGGTTGCTCACAGGTCTTATTATCGTATACTGCATCAATGCCATTAATCTTATCGACGGTATAGATGGTCTGGCAGCCGGACTCGTCGCACTCGCCCTTCTGTTTTATGCCATAATACTCTGTCTGGCAGGAGAGTACATCTATTCTCTTCTCGCATGGGCCGGTCTCGGCTCGATATTGCCGTTTCTGTACTATAATATTTTCGGATCAGCCAAACGGCACAGCAAAATATTTATGGGCGATACCGGTTCGCTTACTCTCGGCATGCTGACCGTATTTTTAGCACTGATAGTCTGCCGGTTAAATCAGACCGAGATAACGACATCGCTGAGATTGTGCAATCCCATCATACTGGGTTTCGCTCCCCTCATAATCCCGTGTTTCGATCTGGCGCGTGTATTTCTCCACAGGCTTAAGCGCAGACGCAACCCTTTTCTCCCCGACCGCACACATATACACCATAAACTTCTCGATCTCGGTCTCTCCTCTTCCGGTGCGTTGGCAATAATTCTGACTCTCTCCATTATCTATACATGCTCCAACTTATGGCTTTCCATATATCTCAATATCAATATATTGATACTCATAGATGTAGCAGTCTGGATAGCCGGTCACATCGCTTTGACATCAGCAATACGTCGTCGCGAAACTTCTATCGGAGAGAAAATTTACGATTGAATATCTCCATTTTTTTCTCCTCCTTTTCAATAATAGACCCCTATTATCGTTAACAATTAATAGAGAAACATAAAAATTTAACAATATAATATCGATATTAGAAATATTTCTCATCATGAATACTAAGAAGGTTATTACTCGTGCTTGCGCTTTCGTAATGGCGCTCTCCTTATTCACCGCTTGTAAAGCACCTAAAGATGTAGCCTATTTCCAGGACGTGCAGACAGCATCGACCATTCAGTCTCAGGCCCTAAGTGCTATCCGCATTCAGCCTTACGATAAATTGCAGATCGTAATTCACTCTAAAGATCCGCAACTCGCTATGCTTTTTAACCTTCCTGTAGTCACCAGCCGCATCGGTCAGAACGCCAATTCTTTCGGCACTAACACATTAGGCTCAGGCTCTTCCAACTCTGAAGGTCTCAGCACCTACACCGTGTCTACCGCCGGAGATATTGACTTCCCCGTACTCGGCAAACTCCATGTGGCCGGTATGACCCGCGAAGAACTTGCCGGTTATATCAAGGGGGAACTTATGGGTCGCGACCTTATCAAGGATCCCACCGTTAGTGTAGAGTTCCTGAATACAGGTGTCACAGTTCTCGGTGAGGTTAAGACCCCGGGACGTTATATCATCAACCGAGATGCCATAACTGTGCTCGACGCTCTCGCTCTCGCCGGTGACCTTACCATACAGGGTATGCGCGAAAATATCAAGGTTCTCCGCACCGAGGGCGGTCAGACCAAGGTATACGAAATCAACCTCACCGATGCCAAAAATCTCTACGGCTCTCCGGTCTATTATCTCCACCAGGACGATGTGGTATATGTTGAGCCCAACAATATGCGCAAACGTGAGACTATGGTCAACGGTAACACATCACTCTCTGCAAGTTTCTGGCTCTCTGTAGTGTCAATGCTCACTTCTGTAGCCGTACTTGTCACCAACCTCATAAAGAAATAATCAAATCATATCTCCTAACTTAAGCAGTACACTTAATATATTATCAGCAACCTGTTCTTAAGTGATACTATTCATAACATAAACGCACCCTCTTCAATCAGATTAGAAATAAAATGGCAAACAACACCCAGATAGCATCCTCTTCTGACGAAGAAAAAGGATTCTCATTAAAGGATTTCCTGCTCACATGCCTTGCGAGTTGGAAATGGTTTGTCCTGTCCGTCATTGTTTGTGTCGGACTCGGCGCTTTCTATTATATACGCCAGCAGCCGGTTTATTCCCGCTCAATGCTTGTTCTCATTCAGGATGACCAGAGCAACGGCGGTATGAGCCTCGGCAGTGCTTTCAAGGACTTCGGTTTCGGAGGCCCTTCTACCAACGTATATAATGAAATGGTCTCTATGACCTCTCCCGCCGTGATGTATGAGGTGGTGCGCAGACTGCAACTCAATGTCTCAATCGTTCAGGAGAAATTTCCCCACGATAAATCTCTTTACCGCAATAACTGTCCCTTCGAGTTCGTATTTCCGGATATGACTCCAAAGTCTAACATGGAGTTTGTGATGTCTCTTAATCCGGATGATACTTTCTCGCTTTCAGAGTTTGCTTATACACCGGAGGGGGAAACCGATAAAGTCAGTATCGATAAGACCGTTAAGGGTAAACTCGGTTTTGCACCCGTGGCTACCCCGTTAGGCTCGTTTGAATTGCGCCCAAACGGTCTTTATACCAACAATCGTGATGCCGAATGGAAGATTCGCGTCAAGATCGTACCCGAAAAATCAGCCGTCGAGTCTTATCTGCTCAAAGTCAACGCTGACCTTGAAAATCCCGATGCAGACGTTATCGAACTATCTATCTCTGACGTCAACACTCAGAGAGCCGAAAACATACTCGAAACTATCGTAGAGGTTTATAATGAATTTTGGGTGCGCGATAAAAACCGTATGGCTGTCGCTACCGCTAAGTTTATCGATGAACGTCTTAACAGCATCGTGCATGAACTAGGCGAAGTAGATGGCGAGATCGCCGACTATCAGAAAGAGCACGGTATTCTCGACCTCGACCTCAACGCCAAGAGTTCGCTCGATGAGACCAGAGTCGTAAACCAGAGTTATCTCGAAACATCCACCCAGTTGGCCATGACCAAATATATCCGCGATTACCTCTCTAATCCCGGCAATATCAATCAGGTCATCCCCATCAACTCAGGTACCGGTTCGCAGGTACTCGAACAGCAGATCGCTCAATACAACACTCTAATCCTCACTATGGATAACCTGAAGAGTAACTCATCTTCCACCAACCCCATAGTCAAGGACTACGAGCGTCAGACCGGAGGTCTGCGCCAATCTCTCCTTAAGACTCTCAATGCGCAGGTAGGCCAGTTGGAAGCCAACATCAACAACCTCAACAAAGCATTGGGTCAGAATAAGGAGCAAATATCTTCAGCACCAAAAGAGGCTCAGTATCTCGGTGCCATCAAGCGTGATCAGGCTGTAAAAGAAAACCTCTACCTCTTCTTGCTCGAACGCCGCGAGGAGAATAACCTTACTCAAGCCTTTAACGCTTACAATACACGCATCATCAACCCCCCGTTTGGTGCTTCCGCCCCGATTTCGCCCAAGAAGTTCATAATCCTCGCTGTTTCACTATTCTTAGGTCTTCTCATCCCGGCCGGCTGGCTATATATCAAGGTTCTGACTGATACCAAGATTCGCGTACGCACAGATCTCGATAACCTCCCGATACCATTTACCGGTGAGATACCTCTGGTAGGCAAAACCAATCGTTTCCGCAATCTCTTCCGCTCTAAAAAGGAACGGATGAAGATTATCGATACCCCCAAACCCCTTGTTATGGAGGGTAAGCGCGATATACCCAACGAAGCATTCCGCGTGGTACGCAGCAATATCGACCTCATGCTGGGTCGTAACCATTCTCACTCCGTACTTATGGTTACTTCCTTCAACCCGGGTAGCGGTAAATCATTCATTGCCTACAACCTTGGGGCGTCATTCGCACTCAAACGTAAAAAAGTACTCATAATTGATGCCGACCTCCGCCACGGATCTATGTCTACTTATGTAGACAACCCATCTCGCGGTCTCGCGGCTTACCTCTCAGGTAATGTAACCGACATCTCGCGCATCACTTATCCGGTAGAGGGATTTGAATCCTTCTCAATAATACCCATCGGCAAGCGTCCGCCAAACCCGGCAGAATTGCTTGAAGGTGACCTCTTCGGCAAATTGATTGAAGAAGCACGCAAACAGTACGACATAATTCTCGTAGACTGTCCTCCCGTAAATATTGTAGTCGATACCCAGATTATCAATCATTACGGCGATGCCACTCTATTTGTAGTGCGTGCCGGACTCTTCGAGCGTGCCGCAGTCAGCGACCTCGTGTCACTCTACAACGAGCATAAACTCAAACGTATGAGCATCCTGCTCAACGGTGTGGCCGAAGGTCAGTCTTCTTACTCAGTATACGGTAACTACCAATCTCTTGAGGAGTGATGTCACACACACCATATCTCCTCGGGAGAGTAACCCTCTCTAAAATTTAACAAAATGAACATCTGGCCCTTCCGTAAAAAAATAGATAGCCTCTACTCAGGTGGTCTGCTGCATAATTTCACCGATTGGCACTCCCATATATTACCGGGAGTCGACGACGGTATACCCGATATGCAGAAAGCACTTGATGTCCTCGCTGCCTACGAAAAGGCCGGAGTTAAAAAGGTGTGGCTTACTCCCCATATTATGGAGGATTACCCTAACGAGACTCAAAAACTCCGCGAGAAATTTGCCGAACTTCAACTCGAATATGACGGAAAAATCGAGTTGAAACTCGCGGCCGAAAATATGCTCGACTCACTCTTCGAAGAGAGACTGCAGAATAAAGACCTCCTCCCCATCGGTGATGAGGGTCAACACCTGCTCGTAGAGACCTCCTACTTCTCCGCCCCCATGAATTTTGACGATATTATCGACGAGATCATGCACAGCGGATACTACCCCATTCTCGCTCACCCGGAGCGATACCGCTACATGAATGAAGCCGACTACAAAGACCTCAAACGTCGCGGTGTATTATTTCAGACCAACTTCATGTCGCTCGTAGGGATGTATGGCGAGACTGCACGCCGCAAAGCCGAATGGATGCTGAAGCAAGGCATGATCGACCTTACCGGGAGCGATATACACCGACTCTCGGCCACACAGCGCTATCTCAACCAAAGCCCCTCAAGCAATGCACCACTCGATGCAATACTGCAGGTAGCCCACCATCCCGCCATAGATTGAAAAGCGCTTAGCATCCATCCCACTTACATGCGCCAAACATCAATCAAATTATAAGCGCCATGCCCAACTCGACCGATATGCGCTATGTCTCCTTTCGTGCAGGCATAGCGTTAATCACAACCATACTCATCTGGCAATTCGGTGTCGCCATATTATGGCTATGCCATCTTAATACCATCCCCGCATACAGCACAATAGCCATACTCGGTATACTACTACCCCTCATCTACCTCCTCTGCCCCATTCCGCAAATTCCAAATTCCAAATCCTCAAATCTAAATTCTAAATTCCACCTAATCACCTCCCTCATATACCTGACAGCCATAGCACTCTCCCTGGCATATACCCTCCTCATCCCCGACACATCCTGCGACGGTAACCTCTACCACATCCCCACTCTCACAGCCATGCTCAAAGAGTGGAATCCCATCTACGACATCCTCACCTACGACTCCCCCTACGACCTCATATCCTACGTGCGCCACTACGCCCGCGGACTCGAAATGACCGGTCTCCCCATAACCTCCC
>CAMWNR010000068.1 GCA_947175665.1 uncultured Porphyromonadaceae bacterium | reverse complement strand
TTGTTTTTTCAACTATTAATTTGTAATTTTGTAATCCGTAAAATCATAAAAGTTATGAAATACGGATTTGATAATGATAAATATCTTCGGATACAATCCGAACATATTAAGGAGCGCATCGCGCAATTCGGTAACAAACTCTATCTCGAACTGGGAGGTAAACTTTTTGATGACCATCACGCCAGTCGTGTCCTCCCGGGTTTTCAGCCGGATAGTAAATTAAGAATGTTAAGTCAACTCTCAGACCAGGCTGAAATAGTAATCGTAATCAGCGCACGCGATATAGAGAAAAATAAGGTGCGCACAGATCTCGGTATTACATACGATGTTGATGTACTCCGCTTACGCGATGAGTTTACCAACCGTGGCTTTATGGTATCCTCGGTAGTTATCACTCATTATAACGGTCAGAGCAGCGCTGTGGCCTTCCGTAAAAGACTCGAAAATCTTGGCATCCCCACTTATGTGCATTATACTATCGAGGGTTATCCCGATAATGTCTCGCTGATTGACTCTGATGAGGGTTTCGGCAAAAATGATTATGTAGAGACTTCCCGCCCTCTCGTTATCGTTACCGCTCCCGGACCGGGCAGCGGTAAGATGGCTGTATGTCTCTCCCAACTTTATAATGAAAATAAACGGGGTATCAAGGCGGGGTATGCTAAATTTGAAACTTTCCCCGTGTGGAGTCTCCCGCTCCGCCATCCGGTTAATATCGCTTACGAGGCGGCTACTGCTGACCTCAACGATATTAATATGATCGACCCTTTCCATCTGGAGGCTTACGGCAAGACTGCCATCAATTACAATCGCGATATTGAGATATTCCCTGTCCTTAATGCTCTCTTCGAGGGTATTTATGGCGAAAATCCTTATAAGTCACCTACAGACATGGGTGTGAATATGGTCGGGTTCTGTATCAGCGATGACGCCGTTTGCCGTGAGGCTTCCCGTCAGGAGATCGTACGCCGCTATTTTAAGGCTCTTAATGATTTCGCTTCGGGTGCGGATAATGAGAAGGAGGTTAATAAAATAAATCTTCTTTTCAAACAGGCCGGTATCAGTCCTGATTACCGTTTGCCGCTTGTGGCTGCCCGCGAACGCGCGAAGGTTGAGGGTGTCCCCTGCTCGGCTATCGAACTTGCCGATGGTACAATCATTACCGCTAAGTCGGGCGAATTGCTCGGCTCAAGTTCGGCGCTATTGCTCAACGCCTTAAAACATCTTGCAGGTATCGACAGCGATCTCAAACTTATACCTCAATCTCTTATCGAACCCGTACAGCATACCAAGACCGAATACCTGCATAGCCATAACCCTCGCCTGCATACCGACGAGGTGCTGGTAGCACTATCTGTACTCTCTCCTACCGATGAGAATTGCCGACGCGCTCTCGAGATGCTTCCCAAACTGTACGGCTGCCAGATGCACTCTACCGAAATGTTGGGTGAGGTGGACCATCGTATCTTCCGCAAACTCGGGGTGGGTCTTACTAATGACCCCGCTATAAAACGTCAACGTAAATCTTCGGGGCATAATTCTTAAAACCGGTCCCCCCTATAATTGCATACACCTATATAAGACCCGCAACATGATAAGGTCTGCGACTTTTTATGTTGCGGGTCTCTTGTGCAAACCTTTTTATACGTTAAGAGGTTAATATTGTAGTTATTGATTACTAAGCAAGTAATATATGAAAAAATCAACTAAAATTGTAGCAACTATTTCCGATAAGAAGTGTGATGTCGACTTTATACGTAAATTGGCTGATGAGGGGGTAAATGTGGTTCGCATGAATTCCGCTCACCTTGATTTCGCTGGCTTTAGTAAAATTGTAAGCAATGTGCGTGAAGCCAATGACAGTCTCGGCATTATGATGGATACTAAGGGTCCGGAAATACGTACTACCACTACCGTTGATGATATACCGGTAGAGTTTCACGCTGATGATAAGGTTTTTATCTCAGGTGATCCTGAGGGTAAAACTTCCCACTCTACTATTTACCTTAATTATAACCGTATCGCTCAGGTTCTTAATGTGGGCGACAGGATACTTATAGATGACGGTGAACTGGAATTTATAGTTATCGAAATCGCTAATGATATAGTCTCAGCAATATCTCGCAATGACGGTACGCTCGGCTCAAGAAAAAGTGTAAATCTTCCCGGGGTGGCAATCGACCTCCCCGCTGTGACTGAGCGAGACCGCCGAAATATCGGTTACGCTGTTGAACTCGGTGTGGATTTTATAGCACATTCTTTTGTGCGTTCCGGGGCCGATGTCAAGGAGGTTCAATCTATCCTCGATTCTTTAGGCTCTGAAGCAAAAATTATCTCTAAAATTGAAAATCAGGAGGGTATTGATAACTTTGATGAGATTCTGGAGGCTTCGTATGGTATCATGGTAGCACGAGGTGATCTTGGTATTGAAGTGCCGGCTGAGAAAATACCCGGTATTCAGGCTATGATGATCAATAAGTGTATCACTGCCCATAAACCTGTTATTGTCGCTACCCAGATGCTCCACTCCATGATCGAGCATCCGCGTCCTACCCGTGCCGAAATTTCTGATGTCGCCAATGCCGTTTATCAGCGGGCCGATGCCATGATGCTGTCAGGCGAAACCGCCTACGGCAAGTACCCGATCGAGGCGGTACGCACTATGACAAGTGTGGCTAATGAGGTTGAGAAATCTTTGCGCACGCGTATGCTCGACATCCCTCCGCTGGCAGACCGGGAAATCACAAGTTTCATAGCGCGCCAGGCCGTTAATTCGGAATCTAAAATCGGCACCAAGGCTATCTTTACCGATGCTTACCGCGGAGTTTCAGCCAGATTCATCGCCTCGTTCAGAGGTAGTAATCCTACTTTCGCTATATGTCATAATAAGAATGTACAGCGCTGGTTATCACTAAGTTTTGGTGTTACTGCCTATTTTGACAATTATACCGAAGATTTCATACCCCGACACTCTACCAAGGCTATGCATGAGATAGTAAATGCCGGACTCATCAATGCCGATGACAGGGTGGCCTATCTCACCGGCACAAGAGCCGGAGCACGTGCACTCGAATTCCTCACCCCGGCAGATCTCTTCGCCGAGGAATCTTAGACCCCAACCTACAAGAAATGTTTATGCCAGGGACGGCAGAGATGCTCCGGATTTAGACCCCAATCCTTCTCCCTCCCAATAATAAAACAGCACCCTTGAATTTTATGGTTTACCTATTACCGCACGCTGTGTATAAACACATAAAGTTTAGGGGTGCTGATTTATTGTTATGTGATGGGTATATGAGGATATTAATCCGCCCAGGCGGCAAAGGATTTTTTAAATTCTTCTACTTCTTTCCTATTCTCATATCCGGCATAATCGGAATCTTTGAAGTATTCCCGCTTTCCATGATTATCGACTGCGTCCTTCAGCAGTCTGGCATAATTATCTGCTGTCAGGTCTTCTGATATTAAGCCGAAACTCGGAAACTCCTGGAGAGTGTTTTTAAAATATACAACATTTGTACAGAGTATAGGCTTTTTGAAGTAAAAAGCCATCTCAAGGATTCCGCTTTGAGAGGTCTTGCGATATGGGAGACAGAGATAGTCGGAATGTGAGTATATATGACGTAACTCATCGTCTGTGATATGGCGCTTTAATATCGTGGCAGATCGGTCAGCGGCAATTTTAACTCTATCTACTGACCCGTCGGCATCTTTACCCGCTATGATGAGATTCAATTTTGATGCAGTCTCCTTATCAAGCAGGTTGTAAGCCTCCATCAAAATATCCACACCCTTGGCATCGGTAAGATTACCGAAAAAGAGCAAATTTATCTTGTCATCTTTAGGAGCATTCAGTACCTCGGGTGTTAAAGATGATTTATCATACTCTTTTGGGAAGATATATCTGAAATGTGGCACAGTAAGACGCTCTTTGCTATAACCATATTCCTTTAGGAAATCATCTGTACGGGTGGAGTGAGAAATTACGGTGCATATATCTTCTGAATATAGCCGCTTGAATTTATCTTTAAGACTCTGATTTGAATCTATGGCTTGCGCTATCGCCTCATGAATATCAATAACATGATTTTTATTGGTCTTGATAATATTCATGAAGAGTATATCAATTGAGTTCCCGTAAGTGAGATATATAAAAATATCTTCCGGATGAGCCTTGATAAAACTCTTCAATCTGGCGAGATTGCGCAACAATGATATACCTTTGGCTATCTTATTGCCACGATACTGATTTTTAAAAAAGGGCTGTACACCTTTATCATTGCTAAAATTTGACAGAATTTTAACATCAAAATCACCGGCAGTCTTAAGTATCGCGCGCATCGCCTCATCATAATAATGCATGCCGCAATGCTCTCCCAAGTAATCAACTATATATACTTGTTTTCTATTCTTCATTTTAAATTGGGATAGTTGAGATTTTCGTATCCGGGATTGGTAAGTATCTCTGCCACATATTTTGCGGCTGCCTCTTTGGCTCCCTTGAGATCCATAAAACTCCAGTTGCCGCAATCTTTAGGTGTGGCCCCCGGTACTTCACCCTCAAAGTCTCTCACAAACTCCATTGTCTCCTTTATCAACGGTACTACATCGCTACTTTTGTAATCACCCGCGAGGAGAAGATAATTACCGGTACAGCAACCCATCGGACCCCAATATACAACCTTATCTTTCCATTGAGGCTGATTACGGAGATATGTGGCGGCAAGATGCTCCATAGCATGGAGAGCCTGAGGAGATAGAGCCACATCGCGATTAGGTCTTGTCATACGGATATCAAAAGTACTCACTATATCTCCCGACGGAGTTTTATCCTGACGCGAAAGAAAAATACCACGCTCCAGAAGTTCATGATTTATAGTAAAACTTGCAATCTTTTCCATTTTTTTAAACTTATCTTACAAAGATAATAAATTCTTTTTAATCAAGCGAAATCAACTCAAATCACCCCCAATCAAGATAATTCAGGCTAAATCAAGATAATTCAGGCTAAATCAAGATAAATCAGGTTTAATCAGGCTAAATCAAGTTTAATCACCCCAAATCACCCCAAATCAACTATAATCGAGTTTAATTTCTGAGCCTCAAGGTGATTTAACATATTTTTTGTAATTTTGCGGATACATCCGTTTAAACCCCCTTTCGGGTATTATGATATTCGGATATTATTACCTATATGAGCACTACCACCCCAACAAATACTTCCGCCAACAAAATCGCAAAAAATACGCTGTTCCTTTATCTGCGTACTCTGGCTACTATCGCCATTAAAATTTTTACCATCAAGTACCTCTGGCTCGCTTTAGGGCTTATTGACTATGGTGTGTTTTCTCTTGTAGCCGGTTTTGTTTTCATGTTTACTTTTATCAGCGGATCTATGACCGGTTCTATACAGAGATATATGTCGATGGCCTTAGGTAAAGGTGATCCGGAGTATACCAGACGCGTATTTTCTACATCTGTCAGAGTGCAGTTGATCCTGATTTTATGCCTGCTTGTTTTAGGTGAGACTGCCGGGCTATGGACAGTTAATTATTTCCTGGAGATCCCACCGGGCAAGGAGTTGGCCGCCAATGTAGTTTATCAAGGCACACTTTTCGGAATGCTCCTTACCATGATTACAGTCCCTTATAATGCGTGTCTGATTGCCCATGAACACATGCATATCTTCGGATATTACGGTATTCTTGAAGTCGTATTGCAATTCGGCGCTGTTTTGCTGATTTCGATTTTACCGGAGTATAGGCTTATAGCATATTCTATCCTCTTGGTGTTGATCGGGATAGTGATGAGAATTATTTATAGCGTGTATTGCCATCGTCACTTCGCTGAGACACGTTATGAAAAGAGTAGAGATAAGGATCTCCGCAAGGGTATGCTGAATTTCCAGAAATGGACCTTTGTAGGCATGATAGGTTTCGCCGCCAGAGACGGTGGTATCGGTGTAGTACTCAACCGCTTTTTTGATATGGCCATACTTGCGGCCAAAGGTATAGCAAGCAATATTTATAACGTTATCAACGGGTTTGCATCCAACTTCACACTTGCCCTTAATCCCCAGATTACCAAGCGATATGCAGTAGGTGATATAGATGGCATGGTTAAACTGGTAATGAGCGGGTGCAAGTATTCTTTTATACTTATGTCGTTTGTAGCGGTTCCGCTGATCGTTGCCGCTAAATTGGTGCTTACTGTTTGGCTTGATGAGATTACATCGTTCACCGTAGGCTTCGTACAGTTGATGGTGGCATTGGCGTGGCTGGAAAGTGTGGTTAATCCTATCACGACCGCTATTCAGGCTACCGGCAAGATAAAGGGTTTTCAGATTGCCATCTGCTGCATCATGCTTTCGATTCTCCCTATCGGCTGGGTGTGGCTAAAGTTTACTCATAATCCGTACTTAATCTTCGTGACCATGCTGTTGTGTTCCGCCATCGGTATAGCCACAAGAGTCTGGATCTTGCACAATTTCGTATCTTTCAAAATCACTGCTTTTATCAAGAAAGTATATCTCCGCACCTTGCCGTGTATGGCTGTGGCAGGTCTGGTATCCATGTTGATATTCCCCGCCTTCCCTTTTAATTTATTTGGACTCATAGCCTTCTGTATATCTTCCATACTTATCATGTTGCCGTTGATATATTTTATTTCATTAGACCGTTCGGAAAAAACTTTTGTTAATGATAAATTTAAGGGTATTGCCCACAGGTTTTGCAAGAAATAACTCCTAACCTTCCCTATAATTTATCAATAATTGCAACCCGCTTGCATTTAAAAGTCCTTATCTTTGTAAAGTGAATCATTATATACAAACATAAGGACTATTTTATGAAACGAAATTTATATACCACTGCTTCCATAATTGCACTTTACTTATTTTGCTCATGCAGTCATGCAGGCCATGAACATCAGCATGACCATAATCATGATCACGAGGTTCATGCGTCTGAAGAGCATGACCACGATCATGACCACAACCACGATCACGAAGATGACGGTGATTCTGATAAGGGGGATAATCATTCTAATGAGATAGTATTCTCTCACGATAAGGCAAAGGCTGCGGGTGTAGTAACCGAGCGGATTATGCCGGGTAATTTCTCGGAAGTTATCGCTACTTCAGGCCGTATCCTCCCCTCTGCCGGAGATGAATCTACAGTGGCCGCCACTCGCAGCGGTATCATAAAAATGTCTCGTCCGTGGGCAGTCGGTATGCAAGTGTCGGCCGGGGCAAGCCTGTTTACTATCTCCGCCTCTAAATTACCGGATGGTGACCCTGCGGCTAAAGCAAAAGTGGAATATGCCAAAGCAAAAGCCGAATTTGAAAGAGCAGAAGCGCTATATAAGGAGCATCTTCTCACTGCCACTGAGTATCAGAACGCCAAAGCGGCTATGGAAAATGCCCGGATTGTGGCACAGGCATCCGGAGCCGACAACGCTTCGGGTGGCGTGATAACAGCACCTCGTGGCGGATATGTTACCGAATGTCTTGTCAAGGATGGTGAGTTTGTAGAGGTCGGTACTCCGCTGATGACTATATCTAACAATCGCCGGCTGCGCCTTCAGGCCGATCTGCCGCAACGTGAATATAGCAAATTATCTTCTATACGAAGTGCCAATTTCAGACTCTCCCAGTCTGATGATGTGATTTCGCTCAAGGATCTTAATGGCCGTGTGGTATCTCACGGCCGTAGCACCGATGCTTCAGGGGCTTTTATACCGGTGATTTTCGAATTTGATAATGCAGCCGGCATCCCTTCCGGCGTTTTTACCGAAGTATATCTTATAGGAGCCTCTCGCGAAGGGGTGATCTCTGTACCGAAATCGGCTCTTGTCGAAGATCAGGGAGTCTTCTATATCTTTGTCAGGGAAGATGAGGATTGCTATACTCGCCATAGCGTAGTCACAGGGCATAGTGATGGTAAAAATGTTGAGATCATATCGGGACTTAAAGGGGGTGAAAATGTGGTGGTCAAAGGTGCCATTCATGTCAAACTCGCCTCGGCATCTAAAGCCATACCGGGACATACTCATAATCATTAATCTCTATTTTCACTTATGTACTTATGCTGGATAAGATAATTCGATTTTCTCTTAATTTCCGTCTCCTTATTGTCGGTATTTCCATGTTGATTATCGGGTTGGGGTTATATACGGCTCATCGCACTGAGGTTGATGTATTTCCTGATCTTAACGCACCGACTGTAGCGATTATGACCGAGGCACCGGGCATGGCGGCTGAGGAGGTGGAGCAATTGGTTACTTTCCCGGTTGAGACCGCTATGAATGGTGCGACCGGTGTGAGAAGAGTCCGCTCAAGTTCTACAGCCGGCTTTTCGGTAGTATGGGTGGAGTTTGATTGGGATACCGATATTTACATCGCCCGGCAGACTGTGGCCGAGCATCTGGCCACTGTCACCGAATCCCTCCCTACCGGTGTCAACACTCCCGTCATGGGTCCGCAATCCTCAATATTAGGGGAGGTTCTGATAATCGGTCTTACCTCGGATAAGGTTTCACCGCTCGATTTGCGTACCATCGCTGAGTGGAATCTGCGCCCGCGGCTCCTTTCGGTTGAGGGGGTGGCTCAGGTGAGCGTGATAGGGGGTGAGATGAAGGAGTATCAGATTTTGCTCGATCCCGCCAGGATGCGACATTATAAGGTGACCCTTTCCGATGTAATGGCGGCGACACGAGATATGAACCGCAATGTTAACGGTGGGGTGCTTAATGAGTATGGTAATGAGTATATCATTCGCGGTGTCACTTCAAGAGATGTGATTGATAATCTGGAGGGCGCGCTTGTGAAGATGGATGGTGATGCGCCTGTAACTTTGGCCGATATTGCCGAGATTACCATCGGCGGTGAGACCCCTAAACTTGGCACAGCCTCCCTACGGGGCAAAAATGCCGTACTCCTTACTGTCACCAAGCAACCTAAGGCCGGAACCATCGAACTGACCGAAAAACTCGAAGAAGTGGTAGCCGAAGTTAAAAAGGGTTTGCCGGAGGATATCAATATCTCTACCGACATATTCCGTCAGGCTGACTTTATTGATAATTCTATCGGCAATGTTAAAACTTCTCTTATCGAGGGTGGTATATTCGTTGTCATAATTCTGTTTCTGTTTCTCGGCAATGTCCGCACGACTATCATATCTTTGATTACCATACCTCTGTCTCTGCTTGTGACGATTATTGTATTGCGCTGGTTGGGACAGACTATAAACACTATGAGTCTGGGTGGGATGGCTATCGCAATAGGCTCGCTGGTAGATGATGCCATTGTAGATGTTGAGAATGTATGGAAACGCCTTAGAGAGAACCGACTTCTGCCGGAGGGTCAACGTCTCCCTGCGCGCCGATTGATATTTGAGGCTTCGCGTGAGGTGCGTCTCCCGATCCTTAATTCTACTCTTATCATAATAGTGAGTTTTATACCTCTTTTCTTCCTTAGCGGTATGGAGGGGAGAATGCTTATCCCGTTAGGTATCTCTTTTATAACAGCGCTCTTCGCCTCCACTATAGTGGCATTGACTCTTACTCCGGTACTATGCTCTTATCTCCTTACCCATAAGAAGGCGGAAAATAAGGTCGATAAAGAGTCTTGGCTTACACGTAAAATAAAAAGTTCATATACCGTTGCGTTACAATGGTCTCTCACACATAAGCGCCCTGTACTCTTATCCGCGCTCTCGCTTTTCATAATCTCACTTGGCCTCTTCTTTACCTTGGGTAGTAGTTTTCTGCCCCCCTTTAATGAGGGGTCGTTTACTATCAACGTCAGTTCGATGCCGGGAATTTCACTTGAGGAGTCTGACGCAATAGGCCGTCAGGCCGAGGAGATTCTGCTGTCGGTACCTGAAATTAAAACTGTAGCACGCAAAACCGGTCGCGCCGAACTTGATGAGCACGCTTTGGGAGTCAATGTGTCGGAAATTGAGGCGCCTTTCCAACTCAAAGATAGATCTCATGCCGAATTGGCTAAGGATATCCGCGAGAAGTTATCGGTCATAGCCGGTGCAAATATTGAGATCGGCCAACCTATCAGCCACCGCATAGATGCTATGCTTTCAGGCACTCAAGCCGGTATTGCCATCAAACTTTTTGGCGATGATCTTAACCTGCTGTACTCTACCGCCAATGAGATTAAGGAAAGTATCGAAGGTGTGGAGGGTATTGCTGATCTCAATGTAGAGCAACAGATCGAACGCCCGGAAATCAAAATTACTCCTCGTATTCATCTCCTTTCCCGTCTCGGTATCACCCGTCCCGAATTTAATGAGTTCATATCGGTTATGATGGGTGGTGAGAATGTCAGCACCGTGTATGAGGGTAATAAAAGTTTTAACCTTACCGTGAGAGGTTCCGGAACAGCACGCGATAATATCGAAGATTTGCGCAATATGGTTATTCTCACCTCGGGGGGTCGCGAAGTGCTCCTTTCTGATGTCGCTGACATTACTTCTTCAGCAGGACCGAATACCGTTAGCAGAGAAAACGTAAAGCGCAAGATTGTAATCTCCGCTAACGCCGAGGGTCGCGACATAGGGTCGATTATGAAGGATGTAAATAAAGAGATTATTGATAAAGTCACCCTTCCCGAGGGGTATCACATCGAGTACGGTGGTCAGTTTGAGAGCGAACAGGCCGCAAGCCGACTCTTGCTGATTGCTTCTCTGCTGAGCATCCTCGTGATCTATCTTCTGCTTTATATGGAGTTTCGCGATGCTAAGGAGAGTGCTGTCATTCTGCTCAATCTACCTTTTGCCCTCATAGGTGGTGTGCTGGTACTCTTCTTCACATCGGGCGAAGTTTCGATACCTGCTATTATCGGCTTCATCTCACTGTTCGGTATCGCCACACGTAACGGTATGCTCCTCATCTCGCGCTATAATCTTCTACTCGAACATGGTCTATCGCTCCGCGAGAGCGTTATTCATGGTTCTGCCGATCGTATGAATCCTATCATGATGACCGCTCTTACCTCTGCACTCGCCCTTATACCTCTCGCTGCACGCGGTGACCTTCCGGGCAATGAGATTCAGAGCCCTATGGCTGTATATTATAAACATCAGACGCTGCCGACGAATAGAGAGGTGTAGAA
>CAMWNR010000067.1 GCA_947175665.1 uncultured Porphyromonadaceae bacterium | reverse complement strand
TTCTAATACTGCCGAGGTTCTGCTCGCACGCCCGCAAATCGGCCCCCGCGCCCTATCTTATTCGGGCTTATCTTCGACCGGTGTAGATAAAAATGAAGATGGTTCTTATACTCTTACCCTGACTGATGGACGCAATATTGTTTGCCTTAAGGATAATGAGGGTAATGCCACTTATCAGGTATTGACTGCCAAACCTTGTGAAATGGTGATTGAAAACAGCGTCCGCCCGGGAAGTAATATTTATCAGCCGGGCGATAAGGTAAATATCAAGTTTTCAGGCCTCCAACATCCTGCCAATAAATTAGCCGGTATTTACAATATGTCGGCTTACGTGACATATAACGATATTCCTAACGGCTCCTCTCTCATTCTCAGCCCTAATCAATATACTTTCGGTTCGTCGGCTTCTGCTCAGACTGTAACCGTAGATATTCCCGCGGATTATAACACTGACAACGATAATGTCATGAGTATGACCGACGGTGTAATTCAGGTCAACGGATATGGTGATCCGATCGGTGCGCATCGCCTAATCTCTCATCTGCTGGGCCGTTCGCCTAACTTTACCGCCGTTGCACATAAGACCTACTTCGGTCAACTCCCGGACGTAAATATACCTGTCACCGCATACCGCGATTTTAATATTGAAGTCAAGGGATTAAAGGATGACTCTAAGTTTACAATCTCTTTCAACGGTACTGAACTTACCGAAGGGGAAAACGGACTCTTCTCAGGTACATACGGCAATTATCTGCTCACTGCCTCTACTCCCGGTTACCGTTGCTACCGTAATATCTTTAATATCGCCGATGATGCAGAGGGGCTTCAGACTTTCACCTGCTCGCTTGTAAAATCATCACCCGATGCTTGGGATGGCACTTCTCTCTCCGAACCCGAACTTGCCGATGATACTTACCTCATATCTACGGGCAACGAACTCGCATGGTTTGCCAATCACGTTAATAATGGTAATATCACGGCATGCGGTACACTGACAGCCGATATTGACCTTGCTGATTACGAATGGACTCCGATCGGAGGCACAACTCTCGCCAAGGCATTTAAAGGTAAATTTGACGGCAACGGCCACACCGTTTCCGGTCTTTATATCGGTAATTCCACTACAAATTATCAAGGTCTTTTCGGCTACGTTTCTGACGCTGCGATCTCTAATCTTACAGTTGACGGTCATGTCGAGGGTAAACAGTATATCGGTGGTATAGCGGCTTATCTGGGCACAAATGCGGTTATCGACCGTTGCGTAAATAATGCCGAGGTTGTGGCAACAGGCAATTACGTCGGTGGTATAGCCGGCAACAGTATGGCTACCGCTACAATCACCAACTCTATCAATCACGCTGATGTTAAAGGTAATAAATACACTGCCGGTATTCTCGGTTATGCACAGGCCAAGGTCATGAACTGCTACAGTACCGGTGAAATCACAGGTGACGGCGTAGGAGCATGTCTTAACGGTGGCACTACTACTGTAAAAGACGGACAGACCGAAAACGTATTCTGTATCCGGGAGTACATATTCACTACCGGTCAGACCCTGGTGAGTGAATCTGAAATGGCTTCAGGCGAAGTGGCTTATATGCTCGGTGAGGCATTCGGACAATTGATTGGTGTTGACCCCTACCCCGTAATCGGAGGTGAAAAGGTATATCTCCTTGAAGATGGCACCTACAGCAATATCCCGACCGAGGTAAATGAGATAGCCGCAGAGAGAGAACACCTCCTTATCTACGGCATAGACGGTTCACAACGCAGACAACTCTGCAGCGGTATTAACATCATCATCTACCCCGACGGTACCACCCGCAAGGTAATGATCAAATGATAAGCAAGTAAGGATTTACTTAATTATATAGAATGTTGTAACGATGAGGCCGGGTCGCAATATAGAGTGCGATTCGGCCTCTTTTTCCAAAGATACAGACTCTTTTCCAAACGATGCAAACTCTATTTTATGTTCTACCCATTCCATTACCAAGTTATGCGGTCACAGGCACGGCTTACCTTCAAAACCTCCAAAAATATATGCAAAATTAGGGTATATCGGATTTTTTGATTACTTTTGTAAGAGTATGGCTAACTCTCCGACCACCGTTTTAGGTGAAATACAACAGCATATTGAAGAACTCGGTTTGCGGCTGCAGTCGCAAAAAAATGAGATTCAAACCCTTAAGTCTGAAAAAGAATCTTTGCAAAATCAGATTTCCGAACTTAAGAAGGAACTCCACCGCGCCCGTCTGGATGCTGAGTATTTATCTCTCTCCCATAATCTTGCCTCCACACCGGAGGCTCTCTCCGAGGCCAGACTCCTTGTCAATGATTTAATCCGCAAGGTTGATGCCGCTATTGCGGCAGTGCGTACCGATCCGGGTAATCTTTGATATTGATGCGATCTCTATCTTCTCTCCTTTCTGACGCAATGACAACTGATAAAGACAACGTTAAAATCGAATTAAATATAGCCGGAGAATCACTCCTCATCTCTGTGCCTTTTTCGACAAAGAGTAGCGTAAAGCAGTGCGAAAACGAAATCAATCGCCAGTATGCCGAGTGGAGACATAAATATCCACGAAAAAATCCTTCGGAACTCCTCGCGATGCTCGCATATAAATACGCCTCTTACTATATGGAACTCCGGAAACGTCTGGATAACATGAACACTACTCTTGAAGCAGTAAACTCTGACCTGCATTATCTACTTGATAATTACAACGATAATAAGTAGCAGAGTACTCTTTTAGAGCGTCGTATCACCTGACACGATCTAATCTTTATCCTTACTATTTTTGCGTCAGCCTGCAATCTCTTTAACCTGAGATTACGGGCATTATATGTTTTATCTGCATCGCCGGTGTATGCAGTCATTATTACGTAACTTAAACCAATAAATTAAAATTATATATAGAAATCATATCATGGACACTTCAGTTATCTGGATTATATTATGCTTGATTTTCGGCCTCGCAATAGGTTATGCCTTTGCGTCTTATATCAGCCGCCGTCAGGCTCAATCCAAAGCAAATCTTATTATCGACGAGGCTAACCGCGAAGCGGAAGTCATAAAAGAAAAAACTCTGCTCAAAGCACGCGAAGAGGAGATGAAAATTGTCTCCGATGCCGAGCGTAGCGCGTCTCAGCGTCTCTCTAAGGTACAGTCGGCCGAGGCTCGGGCCAAACAACGCGAAATTCAACTCAATCAGCAGCAGGGCGATCTGACCCGTAAAAAGAAAGATCTCGAGGCCCGCACTATGAATGTTGAATCTAAGGAGCAGGTGGTCGAGGCTAAACAGCAGGAGTTGGATCATCTGGTGCGCGATGCCCGTACCGAACTCGAACGCATCTCCGGTCTTTCGGTCGATGAGGCTCGCGAGAAACTTGTGGAGTCGCTCAAGGATGAAGCCAAGAGTCAGGCCGCAGGGTATATCAATGATATTATCGATGATGCTAAACTCACCGCTTCGCAAGAAGCAAAAAAGATAGTTATCAAGGCCATACAGAGAGTGGCGACTGAGACGGCAATCGAAAACTCAGTGACCGTTTTCCATATTGATAACGACGAGATTAAGGGCCGTATCATCGGTCGTGAAGGTCGTAATATACGCGCTCTTGAGGCCGCTACCGGTATTGAGATTATCGTGGATGATACCCCGGAGGCTATCGTGCTTTCAGGTTTTGATCCCGTACGCCGCGAAATAGCCCGTCTGGCCCTGCACCAACTCGTGGTGGATGGTCGTATACATCCTGCTCGTATCGAGGAGGTTGTGGCTAAGGTGCGCAAACAGGTAGAGGAGGAAATTATCGAGACCGGTAAGCGTACCGCTATCGACCTTGGTATTCATGGCCTGCATCCCGAACTCATACGTATGGTCGGTAAGATGAAGTATCGCTCTTCTTATGGTCAAAATCTGCTGCAACATGCCAGAGAAACTGCAAACCTCTGCGCTGTAATGGCTTCCGAACTCGGTCTTAACCCCAAAAAGGCCCGTCGTGCCGGTCTGCTGCATGATATAGGTAAAGTACCCGATGATGAACCGGAACTCCCCCACGCATTGCTCGGTATGAAACTTGCTGAGAAATTTAAGGAAAAACCTGAAATATGCAATGCTATCGGTGCTCACCACGATGAGGTGGAGATGACCTCGCTTATCGCTCCTATAGTACAGGTGTGTGATGCCATTTCAGGCGCCCGCCCCGGTGTACGCCGTGAAATTGTAGAGGCGTATATAAAACGTCTTAACGATCTTGAGCAACTCGCCCTCTCTTATCCCGGTGTTATCAAGACATACGCTATCCAGGCAGGTCGTGAACTGCGCGTAATTGTCGGTGCTGATAAGATCACTGACGAGGAGACCGAAAAACTTTCTGCCGAAATCGCCAAAAAAATTCAGGATGAAATGACTTACCCGGGTCAGGTCAAGATTACAGTAATCCGCGAAACCCGCTCTGTAGCATTCGCCAAATAATCCCTACCGCTGATGAAGGATATACATTATCTTCGCGGCACTCTCTATGCCTACGATTGGTTGAAGGGAATACAGTATTCTCCCGAGGAGACTGAGATTGTGCAGGTCCTTTTCAAGAATACACGCGCTGCCTTCTTTACCAATCCTGACCACATCCCTCTCAAGAAGGGGGATTGGGTCGCTGTTGAGGCTGCTCCGGGCTATGACATCGGACAGGTGATGCTCACCGGTCCTCTCGTGCATCTTCAGATGAAGAAGTGCCAGGGAAATAAAGAGACAGAATTAAAGCAGATTCTCAGACTGGCATCGGAGAGTGATCTCGAAAAATTTGAAGAGGCTCGCGAGCGGGAACATACCACTATGATTCGCTCTCGCCAGATTGCCGCTGATCTCGGTCTCAATATGAAAATCGGTGATGTGGAGTATCAGGGTGATGGTGCAAAGGCCATTTTTTATTATATCGCTGATGAGAGAGTAGACTTCCGTAAACTGATACGTATTCTTGCTGATACCTTCAAGATACGTATTGAGATGAAGCAGATCGGTGCCCGTCAGGAAGCCGGTCGAATTGGGGGTATCGGACCTTGTGGCCGACCGCTGTGCTGCTCTACCTGGATGTCACGCTTCGTATCGGTTGGCACCGGAGCCGCTCGTGTGCAGGATCTCTCTATGAATCCGCAGAAACTTGCCGGTCAGTGCGGTAAGTTGAAATGCTGCCTTAATTTTGAAACCGATGCCTATGCCGAGGCTTCTAAGCAATTGCCCCCCAAGGACGTTACTTTGCATACTCAGGATGCGGAGTATTTCTATTTTAAATCCGATATTCTGGCACGCGAAATAACCTATTCTACCGATAAGCATCTCGCTGTCAACCTCGTCACTATCCCCGCCGCAAGGGCGCATGAGATTATCGAACTCAACAAACAGGGCGTTAAAGTTGAGCAATTGACAGTAGAGAAGCAGGTAGAGACTCCCAAAAAGGAATATGTGGAACTTGTAGGGCAGGATTCGCTTACTCGCTTTGATAAATCTAAAAAGAAGAAGAATACCCCTAAGGCTGCTAACAGTAAATCCGTCCCAAAGGGGAACAATAATAAGTCTAATTCTTCAAACAAGGGGAATAATAACCCTAAGAATTCTAATCCTCAACCCAACAGTAAGGTTACTCCCAACCCGCCGAAAAATAACAATCCTCGCCCGGCCAACAAGCATAATCAGCGTAAACGTCCCAAGGGGAATAACAACCATCCCACCGGCTCCAAGGGTGGTAATAACCACGCCTGATCTCGGTTAACCACGCTAAACTGCGTCTGATTACGCTAAACCACGTCGGCCTCATCACACTAAACCACCCGGCCTCATCAATGACAGAGGTTTGTATCCTCTGATTCGTGCCGGCTTCTGCAATGAAGAGAACAGAGATTTACATATTTTCACTCCTTTCCATTATCCTTATCGGCATGACATCATGCCGTAAGGATATTGAGTGGAGTCAGACTCAGAATATCGGCTCTGATGAGTGGTCTCGATATAATCCGCTTTGTTTTAATCTCGATCCGGTTGCTTTCCGCTCTCCTTATAAGGATGAGTTCGACCGCCGTACTGCAGAAGCGATCGGTGATACCGTGGCCCGGTTACACGGCCAATACTCCTCAAGGCTCTCTCTGAGATATACCGGGGAGTGCAATGCCGAATATATAGATGTGGTGGTTGTGAGAGAGGCTTTGGAGGGGGAAACCGTGTGCGATACAATAAGATACCCGCTATTCTCCCCTACCGGCATTCCCTTGGGGAGAGGGCGCTACGGGATGTATGAGGTTTCCTTATCTCTACCATCACCATATATTGCTCATACCGGCGGTATCATATCAGTTTATCCACTTGAGTATGATACACCCGTACGAGGTATTAAATCCGCAACTTTAATATTATGCCGTCCGGGCATTAATCTTTAGGTCTCAGTAGGAGAATATGGAGTTTTTATTAAGTAAGTGATTCAACTTTATCTTGATTCTTAGCGTTTAATTTTCATTACTTACTTAAAGTTCATTACTTACATCCTTACTACATCCCCATTTACCCACTACTTATGAAAGGTATCTTTTCGCTTCTGCGGCCCCTGCAATGGATTAAGAATCTTTTTGTATTCCTGCCAATGTTTTTTAGCGGCCAATTATTTAATGCTAATGTTTGGCTCGCAAGTATTCTGAGTTTCGTGACTTTCTGTATCGCTTCTTCAGGAGTATACTGTCTCAACGATGCTATGGATGCAAAGACCGATGCCATGCATCCCGTAAAACGCAACCGTCCCATACCTAAAGGTGAGGTATCGCGCACTACAGCCTTTATACTTGCCGGATTCCTACTTATTCTTTCGGTAGTTATACTTGTTTTCTCTCCGCTTTCCCCTACTTATTCCGACTCTCTCTTACCCGTTAATGAAGAGTACATAATGCGGTATCTGGCCGGTATAGGTGTGCTCGTCACTTATATCTTATTTAACATCGGCTATTCTTTAGGACTTAAACACATCCCGATTTTGGATACTATGATTGTGGCCATCGGCTTTGTTCTCAGAGTGGCTCTCGGAGGACTGGAGTCCGGGATACCTCTCTCCCCCTGGATTGTCGGTATGGTATTTCTGCTTGCTCTATTTCTCGTATTTGCAAAACGCCGCGATGATCTTGTTATCGCACGTAACGGCGGGGGGAATGTCAGAAAAAGTACAATGGGGTATAATCTCCAGTTTCTGAATCAGGTACTCGGTATTTTGGTAGCGATTATTATGGTGGGATATATGATGTATTGTCTTTCCCCTCTCTCTCACCCCTCTCATAACTCTCCATATCTGTATCTGACTTCGATTTTTGTTTTAGGTGCCTTATTGCGCTATCTTCAGATAGCATTGGTTAAGGAGGATTCGGGTTCTCCTACCCGGGCAATTTTGCGCGATCCTTTCCTCTTAATCTGTATCGCGCTCTGGGGATTCTCTTACCTGTTTATTCTCTATCTCTGATAACTAAGTATTTTAATTGATGTAAGTATTGATTTTTTAATGTTCCCACATTGTTATGAATTCTGACAGTGCCGATTATCTTAATCCTGCTTACGATAGTTTCGCAGAATCCAAGGAGCATCTGAATCTCTTCGATTTTGACGGAACACTATTCAGAGGTGATTCTTTTGCCGACTTCCCGATCTTTGCTTTCGGTAAACTTAAGTTCGGCATCGCATTGTTGAGGTCAATACCGGATTTGATAAAGTGGAAATTGGGTAAAATTTCTAATTCCGAGGCTAAGGAGAGATTTTTTTCAAGATTATATAAGGGTAAATCCGTGGCTGACATCAATGACATCGCCATAAGATATTCTGCACGTATTGATGACCGGTTACACCCTCGGGCGGCCTCTCGATTTTTTAAGGCTCTTGATAAAAGCGAGCAGGTATATATCATATCTGCAAGTCCTCAAATATGGTTGCAACCGTGGGTGGAAACAGTACGCCACAAGTATCCCGATGCCCGACTGATTCTTTTGGCCACTATCCCTGAGACTGATTGCCACGGAGTTCTCACCGGTAAATTTGCATCACCTAATTGCCACGGTGCTGAAAAGGTACGTAGATTTTTAGAGTTTATCGCTACTGATAAAGTTTGCGAATCGAGCCGTCCTTTTGTCAGGGAAAATTTCTACATCACTGCCCACGGTGATAGTTCCGGGGATACCGTAATGTTTGAATTTGCCGATAAGCATTATAAATATTAATCTCTTTTCAGGGATATAATCTTACTATTATAATTCTTACTTTTCCTTTTTAAGGAATATCTTTTTTGTTTTTCATACTTTCTTAACTCTTTTATGGCTATATTTTACACTATCTTGCTTTTGGTAATTTCCAATATTTTCATGACTCTTGCATGGTACGGTCATCTCAAGATGCAAGATCTCAAATGGATAGATAACTCCACACCCCTGTTTGTGGTGATTCTGATCTCCTGGGGTATCGCCCTTCTCGAATACTGCTGTCAGGTTCCGGCCAACAGACTCGGATTTCTCGGCAACGGCGGACCGTTTACCCTCATGCAACTTAAGGTTATACAGGAGGCGATTACACTTGTAATATTCACAATCTTTACAGTAGTTTTCTTTAAGGGTGAGTCCCTACACTGGAATCATTTCGCGGCTTTTGTATGCCTTATCGCAGCCGTATGGCTTGTATTTCTTAAAAATTGATATATCAACCTTTCTCGCATACCTCTCCTCTTCAAGATACTCAACTCTTTTATCCGATAGCGCGTTTTACAATACGAGATACTTTAATAATATACTACTTATGAGAATATTGATTATCGGTGCGGGTAAGATGGGTAAATTTTTCTGCGACCTCCTCTCCGATGCTGGTCACGATGTTGCTATTATAGATGTTGACCCCAAACGCCTCCTTTACACTTTTAATTGCCGGCGTTTTAAAGATCTTAAGGAGATTGATGAGTTTGCCCCCCAACTCGTCATAAATGCCGCTACCGTCAAATATACCATTCCGGCTTTTGAGGCGGTTCTACCGCATATACCCGACTACGCTATAATAAGCGATATTGCCTCGGTTAAAACCGGGTTGCCGGAATTTTATGCCAAGGCCGGATTCCGGTTTGTAAGTACTCACCCTATGTTCGGCCCTACTTTCGCTTCGCTCTCTAACCTTACCAACGAGAACGCCATAATTATCACCGAGGGTGATAAAGAGGGGCAGGATTTCTTTAGAACACTGTACAGGAATCTTAATCTCAACATCACCGATTATTCCTTTGCCGAGCATGATCTTAAGACTTCTTATACCCTGTCACTACCTTTCGCAGCCACTCTACTCTTTGCTGAAGGGATGGATACACAGGATGCTCCCGGCACTACCTTTAAGCGCCATCTGGATATAACACGCGGACTTCTGAGCGAAGATGATTTTTTAATTCAGGAGATCCTTTTCAATCCCAATACACCGGCTCGACTCTCATCTATGAGAAAAGCCCTCGACAATCTCTCTTCTCTTATTGAGAATCGTGATGCCGAGGGCCTGCGTGGTCACCTATCGTCTCTACGCAAATTATTAGTGCAAAAGCACGATTGAGGTTTACCGGAATAATTAGATCTGATGTCTTATTTATTTACAAATACCGCAGCGCGGGGATTCTGACCTCCACTGTCTATTTTACCCACGTAATTACCGGTGGAATCAAAACGATATATATCACCGTTGGCCGCTGCATAATTGGTGATTCCTATATAAATGTCTCCACCTTTCGGATCTATAGCCATCATATACAGATTTCCCGATAGCAACTCTTGCGGTGCATCCTTTAAGAATGACTCCGTACTGTAGGTACCGGTAGCGATATCGTAAGTAGAGAATGTATTTGTTGCTGTCCATGTAGACCAGTCTGTTTCTGAGTATCCGAGATATACCTTACCGTTGCCGCTTGCAAAGTGAGTAGCCTTACAAATCGGGGTCACGCTGTTATTGTTCTTCGGATCTATCACCTGAAAACAGTACTCGCTGTCAAAATAATTGGTCCATGATATAAGGAATACCTTATCATCCTTGCTCATCAGCAAGTTGGGGTTGGGAGATACTGTGATTTTACCCTTTTCCTTAAATGTATTTATATCTATCAGAAGCACTTCGGTCAAATAATTATATACGTTCTGCCCGTCTACTACACTTATCTTATAGGCGTTGGCTACATATATATCATCCCCCTGTACGGTTATGCCTTCGAGGTTGCTTCCTGAGGTCTGTATACTATCTTTAATCTCCATTGTAGCCGTATCGATCTTGACCACAACGCCCCCATAAAATGTGGCATACAGATACCCGTTATGCTCTGTAATCGCTCTTACACCTCCTTGCAAAGCTGCATCATTTACAAATGATACCCTACTTTCTTCCACACACGCCTCATTGAGTTTGGCTATATAGTTGGATCCACCCACGGCTACATATATCTTACCGTTTCGCTCTATCATAGCCTGACCGTTGTCACCCAGCAGACGACCGTTCTGTTCAAAGAAGATGTTGTCTATCATCTCTGTTTCAGGATTTGAAGGAGCATAAAAGGCGATACCGGCATTGTTCATATTCCAGTTACCCTCATTGAGGATATACATGCGGTGTGCAGGGAGATCTACCTTAGTCCCTTCATCTATAGGCTCGTCATTATCCTTACTACACCCGACAATAGTGAGTGCCACCGCACCCATTACCATCCATTTACCTGCTTTTGTAATTTTCATTTTCTATAATTATTGATTTTAATATTGATTTTATACATCAGTATTGCATACCTAAGGTGATACGCCAACTCCTGCCCGGCATCGGGTAGAATCTGATCACTTCATACTGCACATTGCCGAGATTTACTATCTCACCTCTTATATCGAGTTTTACATTTTGCATCCTGATGCTCCTTCCGGCCGATAAGGTCTGTTCGGTATACCCTTTGATCTCATTGGCGGGGATATTTTGCGACATATAATACCGCTTACCTACTCCGAAAAGTGAGTATCCTATATTTATCCAAGGTGTATTGAGGGTTATCGCCATATTGCCGGTATGCTGAGGTGTATAGGGCAACTGCTCTCCATGATTTTTGGTATTCTCGTCACCGGCGTTTATCG
>CAMWNR010000066.1 GCA_947175665.1 uncultured Porphyromonadaceae bacterium | reverse complement strand
GTGACAATTGGAAATTAGCCAAAAAGATTAAGTTTTATTGCACAAGATATTCTTTCACTACTTACTTTCATAATATCGTTTAATTTTAATTACTTACTTTAGAATTTACTTTATCTGATCGGCATATTCAAATGGCTGCTCGCGATTACGATCATAAACTTTCTTGCCTGCTACGTAGGTAGCACGGTTGTTATTATCCAATCCGAGAGTCATAAGTACAAACAATTTTTGTAATATATCTTCAGAAAACTGTAGTCTCCAACTTGCAAATTCTGAAGGAGCAAGATCAAGCACGGCCATGTCGGCTTCATATCCGGGTGCAATTGATCCGATGGTATTTTCGAGATGCAATGCCTCAGCCGCACCTCTGGTGGCCAGATACAGACTGCAAACAGCATTTAGACTATGATCCTGGAGCATAGCAACTTTGTAAGCCTCGCCCAATTGTCTGAAAATAGAGAAGTTAGTACCACCACCTACATCGGTAGCCATACCTACCCTCACAGGACGTTGCGCATTTTTTGCTTCCCAATATTTAAATTCACCGTCTCCTAAGAATAAGTTGCTCGACGGACAGTGTGCCACACCGCAACCTTTATCATGAAGTGTCTGCCACTCTTCTTCTCTTACTATACAGCAATGTGCAAGAACAGATGTGCGGTCTATCAATCCGTAGTAGTCATATACATCGGTATAGTTCTTACGCTCCGGAAATAATTGTGTCACCCAATCTATTTCACTTTGCACTTCGTCCAAATGAGTATGCATATAGACACCATGGTCACGGTTGCGCTGATATAATTCTCCGGCGAGTTGCAACTGCTCAGGCGTAGAAGTAGGTGCAAATCGAGGAACTACCGCATATAGTTGACGGCCTCTCTGATGCCATTTATTCATCAGGTCTTCGCTGATAATTATTGACTGCTCGGTATCGGGATCTTTCAAGGAGTCGGGAAGATTACGATCCTGAAGCACTTTACCGCTTATAATGCGGGTGTTGTAGCGTTCACTCTCCTCAAAAATCGCGTCGACACTTGTCGCAAACGTCGTAGCGAAAATATTGGCTGAGGTTGTACCCTGCGACAATATCTGACGGAAGAAAACTCTTGCAACTTCGTCAGCAAATTCTTTATCTTTAAATTTGCTCTCAGTAGGGAAAGTATATGTATTCAACCATTCAAGCAGCGAATCACCGAACGAACCTATCATCGGACTCTGCACATAATGAAGATGACAATCGATCATACCGGGTATGATGAGGGAGTTGTCATATTTGTCGATATCTTTTAATTCTTTGTACTTCTCTATGGTGTCTTCATACTCTCCTACGTCTATAAAGCGCCCATCCTGTATCACTGCCAGACCATCTTTATAGATAGTGTAACATTCAGAGGCATTTCGGAGAAATGGATCATCTACAAATGTCAACATCATTCCTCTGACACCTTTCAGAGGACCTCCATTAGGATTTATGGGTAAATTTCGTTCCTTCATAGCATCTTCAATTAATTATTTTTTACATTTAAACACATTGTTTTATATTAAAGTTCCCTTTACCTCTAAATAATTGTCATTGACCAATATTTAAGGCTTAAATTTTATATGTACATCATATCGGTGTATATTTACGAGCAGCGGTAAAATGAACCATAACATCTGAAAAATGTTATTATGTCATAAAGTTTTATTAACAATTCTTAAACTATTGATAATTTAAAACCTCCTCGCCACAAATTATGAAAAAACTTTTACTTGCAATCTCACTGTTTTTAACAGGGCTGACAGCATCTGCAGTCACTCCGTTTTTAGAGTTTCAACCTGTTCAAGTTGGCGATCATTTCACTGCATTTAACTTGCAGGGCGGTGTTAAAACTGCCGTTCATAAAAATATCGACCTTGGCGTAGGTGTCGGTCTTACCGAGAAATGGAACTTTGATTCGAGTCCGCTTATACCTTTCTTCGTTAGAGGTGAAGTGCATGGCAGACTCGGCTCGTTAACTCCTTTCGTATCATTTGACGTGGGTTACGAACTAAATACCAACGATACCGATCATGGAGCGGTATTGGTTAACCCAATGGTTGGATTGAAGTTCGGCCGATGGTACGGTGGTATAGGTTATCTCGGTCACTGCTGGACCGGAGAGCACTCAGGAAGCACCAACTGCTTCAACATGAAGATCGGCTACAATTTCTGATATACTTATCCAATTATATATCTTAATTTACTGATCTACAATAGAATTTTATCCTCTTGTAACATTTACATTAAAATCTTTCATACCTTATTTAAAGAAGTTGTGTTGTAATTGTATCGGCACAACTTCTTACTTTTGTCATAAGTAAGCCTGCAGAGCAGGTAGCGTGTGTAAGCGGGCGTAAGCAAGCCTGCAGAGCAGGCATTCAGCATAGGCACGTATCAGCAAAAATCTTTGATTTTTGCTGGTGCGTGTATACGGGCAGTCCCACCCCATACTCATGTGCCGCGTTAGCGGTACTTCTTTTTCCCCGTTTGAGAAGTGCCGCTAACGCGGCACATTTTTGTGTTTAGGAGTGCATGTACACGCACCAGATGAAAGGCTAATGCCTTTCATCTGATACGTGCCTATGATGAAGTACCGCTACGCGGCACCCGGAATGGGATACCATACCTTACGGTGCCTATCAACTGCTTACACAGTCTGAGGATCGCTGATTTTAAATTTGTTTATGACTTTTTTCTTTATGTTGTCGAAAATATATAATGGATTTTTGTAAATTTGTAGGTTGTAAAATTTTATCTGCTTTTGAATTTTAATGAACCGGTTACTAAATAATACCACTTTACCTGATTCTATACTCAGACTCTTAAAAATGTCGTTGGTTTTTGCGCTCTGCTTAATCGCGACATTTGGCTTGGTGAGTTGTAATGATAAGGAAGAGCCAGACTATATATCTAAAAAGACCGCTAAAACTTCTATCTTACTCTATGCTGTTGCCTCCAACAATCTTTATCCGGCATTTTTAGATGATATGGAGGAGATTATACAGGGATTGGAAAATACAGATCTCGAAGAAGTTGATATGCTGGTATATTCTGTCACTCCTAATTCTAATGCTACACTCACGCGGGCGGTCAGAGACAATAACGGCCAAATAACTTTTACTCTTTTAAAGGAGTATGAGGGAGACAAATATTCTACCGATCCGCAACGTATCGCCAACGTTATCGATAATCTGCAGGAATATTCCGAGGCCGATAATTATGGATTGATTTTGTGGAGTCATGGCACCGGATGGGTTCCCAATTTTTCAGACCATATACTCCCTACGGCAAATTACTCTTTCGGTCAGGATAAGGTTGACGGTAAATCGGATTATTGCGATATCCATGAACTTGCTGACGCAATCCCAGATCACTTCTTTAACTATATATGGTTCGATTGCTGCTATATGGCGTCGATAGAGACTTATTATCAACTCCGCAATAAGGCAGATTATTTTGTCGGTTCCCCTATGGAGTTGGCCGGTGAGGGTAATCCTTATCACATCGTACTCCCCTATCTTGCTCAGTCTGATTTTTCATTGGCTCAGGCTGTAGATGTTGAATACCGTTACTTTATCAACCGTAACATCCCGGTAGCATTATCGATCGTAGATACTTCATATTTGGAGGATATTGCATATTTGGCTGAAAAGGCCATCACCGGTAAGCGACCGAGTCAATTGAAATTGCAAACATACCACCGTCCGCCGCTTACTGCTTTATGTGATTTCGGACAGTATACCCTCGCTCAGGGTGCATCATTAGGTAATTCTTGGAGCGCTGAGACTTTTAATACACTGCTAAATAAGTTAGTGATTTACAAAGCCGCTTCACCCACCGATTGGCGTAACCGGCCTATTGACGCGGATAATTATAGCGGGCTGTCTGTTTTCTATTTTGAAGATCTGGGTACCGATGAGTCTGAATATTATAAAGGTCTGGATTGGTTTAAGGCTGTTTACACTACAATCCCACCCTTTATTTGATTTGTAAACAACAATAAACTATACAATTTGACCGGATGAGAGATACATTATCTGTCGCTGACTAAACAATATATTAATAATGATACAATTAGAGAATCTGATTTCCGGGAGTGATGCATCTGCCGATGTAGTGGAATCACAGGCCGAAAATGTAAAATCATTCTTTTCTTCTCTTGAGGGATTATCGCTTAACGATGCCCTCTCTAAGATTGCCAATTCGATGGTGGATTTCACATTTAAGTTGGTTATCGCCATATTGGTTTTTTATGCGGGAAGATATATTATAAAGAAGTTATATAAGTGGATTAATACCTTGATGGTCAACAAGAAAGTTGACCCATCATTAACCACTTTCGTGACCTCTCTGGTTAAGATGGTGCTTTACTTCATATTGATTATCACCATCATCGGTATCTTGGGATTGGAGACCAGCAGTTTTCTGGCAATTTTTGCCTCTGCCGGTGTTGCAATCGGTATGGCTCTAAGCGGCACTTTACAGAATTTTGCAGGTGGCGTGCTTATTCTTCTGCTTAAACCGTATAAAGTCGGTAATTACATAGAGGCCCAAGGATATGCAGGTACTGTAAAGGCTATTCAGATTTTTCATACCGTTATCAATACCCCTGATAATAAAACTATCATTATTCCTAACGGCGGATTGTCTACCGGATCAATCAATAATTATTCGGCTGAATCTTATCGCCGCGTTGACTGGACTGTATCTTTAGCATACGGCACAGATTTTGATGCAGCGGCAGAGGCAATCAAAAAACTTCTGCTGGCCGATGACAGAGTAGTGATTAAGTATATCAACGATGATATCGAAAAACGCCGTCATGCCGGACTACCTGAAGAGGAAAAGAGTGAAGAGGAAGTAAACGATGATATCGAGATTGATAATGCTTCGGCCGAAGATCTTGAAGCACCCAAAACATGGTTCGGCCGATTATTTGAATCTAAAAAACATAAGCGTTTGCGCATAAAGGCAGACATACGTACTAAGATAGGTTTGTCTCAAATAGAGAAACCTATGACTGATTGTTCGCCATTTGTAGGATTGTCTGAGATGGCAGACAGCAGTATTAATCTGACAGTACGTGCCTGGACACACAGCAGCAATTACTGGCCATTATTTTTTGAGATGAATAAGGTTTTTTATACCAATCTCCCGAAGCAGGGCTTCTCTTTCCCGTTCCCGCAACTCGATATACATTTAGACCCGGTAATATTAGACAATAACAATAGTAAGCAATGAAATACCTTTTTAGATTTTACCAATATCTCATCGCAGGTCCTATACTTTTAGTATTAACCATACTGACTGCTTTGATTACAATTATAATGACGGCCATTTGCGGTAATCATTTCTGGGGTTACTATCCGGCACATATCTGGAGTAAATGCGTCTGTGTGCTTTGGGGCGTTAAAGTAGAGGTGAAAGGTAGAGAGAACATAGATCCTTATACCAGTTATGTATTCGTGGCCAATCATCAGGGAGCCTTTGATATATGGTCGATTTACGGCTACCTGAACCATGATTTCAAATGGCTGATGAAGAAGGAATTGGAGAAGATATTCTTAGTTGGTCTTGCCTGTAAGAGAGCCGGCCATATTATGGTTGATGAGTCTTCTGTTTCCGGTATCCGTAATACTATTCAGGAATCTGAAGATACTCTTAAGGGTGGGATGTCGTTGGTAATTTTTCCGGAGGGTAGCCGAACCTTTGACGGTAAGATGATACCGTTTAAGAGAGGCGCTTTTATGCTTGCGGCCGAATACCGTCTGCCGGTTGTACCCATCACTATCGATGGATCTTTTGACAGAATGCCTCGCACAACTTATAACGTTACTCCGGGCAAGATAATACTTACCATACATCCTCCCATTTATCCCGGTGAAAAGGGTTTTAATACAAAAAAACTTATGGCTCAATGCTATGAGGAGATTGAGTCTGCACTTCCTGCTAAATATAAGAATACGGCTGAGTAATGAAGAGGATACCCAAAGTGTTGGTAGTTTCCGGATCTGATTCCTCCGGAGGGGCAGGGATGCAGGCCGATATCAATATGTGTCGGTATTGCGGAGTTTACCCTTTGTCTGCGGTGTCTTGCATCACGGTTCAGTCCCCTCACGGATTAAGTGCTATCGAGGCCGTTTCACCCGATGTATTCCGGATGCAGTTGGAGAGTAGCCTGATCGGTGATACTCCTGATGCGGTTAAAGTCGGAATGCTCCCGTCTGAACAACACTTGGAGATCCTTATCAATTTCTTAAGAGAATCAAATCTGCACAACGTTGTGGTTGATCCTGTATTCGCACCTACCCTGGGTCAGGATAAGATGCCACGTTCTTGTTGGTATAACTCTCTTCTCGTTGCGGAGATACTACCGATGATTGCTCTTCTTACACCCAATATCCCGGAGTTTAAGAAATTAAGTGCTTTCCCTGAGCGTAATATAGTTGATTCGGATATTGAAGCATTCCTATTTCACTATGGCTTAAAGGCATTGTTGCTCAAGGGGGGTCACGCGGATATTCAGGAGTTGCCGGTAGTTACAGATAAACTATACATAGCGCGTGATGTGAGCGATAACGATTATCACCCACATAACTTTAATAATAACAAGATAATAACAAATAATACTCATGGCACCGGTTGCCATCTCTCCTCACTTATTGCGGCAAATCTTGCTAAAGGTGTGGATCTGTATGAAGCGGTCAGGGTATCAGAAATCATTCTTAACCTTTTTTTAAAAGCCAACGCTGCGCTGCAGTTTTGTCCCGGTAATCCCGCATTAAGAGGACCGGTGGCTATTACAAACCCATAATCGCTTTTATCCTTGATATTTTGTAAACTGACGTATATTCAAACATTTACTTAACAGATATGAATATTATACTTAATAATACCCTTACCTCTCTACCTGATGAAGTGAGGACTCTGGAAAATCTCATAAAATGGAAAAATATTCCTACCTCTGCCACTGCTATCGCTATTAATGGTAAAATAGCAAATTTGTCTAAGGCTTCTATTACCCATCTGCAGCCACAAGATTCTGTAATGGTTATTACAGCCGCTTTCGGAGGTTAACGTAGCAAAAGTGAGAGATTTTATTAAAATAGCGGTTACTCCGGAGATAGTTTTAGATGAGGAGGCATCTCGATTGACTAAACTTCTCGCTGATCGGGAAGTTGATTATATACACCTGAGACACCCTCGGACGTCTGCCAAGACTCTGAGTAGAATCATAACAGAGATTCCATGCGAGTTGCTACGGCGCATTACACTTCATGACCATTTTACTCTGGCAGAGAATTTTCCGATTGGCGGTATACACCTGAATTCCCGCAATCCGATCTATCCTAAATCTCTAAAGCCGGTGATTGAGAGATTGAGAATCAGCCGATCTTGTCATACTGTTGATGAAGTATATGCTTGTGCCGCTCCAAATCATATTGATTATAAATATATAACCCTTTCGCCTATTTTCAATTCTATTTCCAAAGAGGGTTATAACTCATCTTTTGACTTGAACGAACTAAGCGGTATTCTGAAAAATACAGACATCGACGTTATTGCGTTGGGTGGAGTTGAGCCAAAATCGTTTGATAAGTTAAAAGAAGCCGGTTTTGCCGGTGCGGCAATGCTGGGTTATTACTTCCCTCCGCATTGATGCGTGTCATAAAATTATCACGTGATTATAGTGAGCCTACTATTGACATACATATAACCGGGTATAAAATTCAGGCGTTAACGATTTTATTGTTAATTTATAAAACCAACTTACCGAATTTTTCATTATATTTGCATAGACCATTTAAAACACAAGTATACTATGCTTCAATATATAACTAATACGTCTTCACCTGTAAGCATTGAAGATCAGGTGAAGGGTGTGCTGGAAGGTGGATGCCGTTGGATACAACTGCGAATGAAGGATGCATCACAAGAGGAGGTTCTTGAGATGGCTAAAATGATCAAGCCTCTCACAGACGCTAAAGAGGCATTCCTTATTATTAATGATTATGTAGATGTATGCCGTGATGCTAACGCCACTGGCGTACATCTCGGCAAAACCGACACACCCCCCTCAAAAGCAAGAATGGAGTTAGGCCCGCTGGCCGTAATAGGTACCACAGTCAATACATTTGCAGATATTGAGGCTGTTAAGTCTCTTGACATTGATTATATCGGCATGGGTCCTTTTACTCATACTGATACCAAAAAGAATCTTGAACCCGTATTAGGGATTGAGGGTATCCGCAATCTTTGCTCAGAAATGCTTGCTAATGATATTAACATCGCGCATGTAGCGGTAGGAGGGATTAAGTTGGAAGATGTTCCGGCATTGCTTGAAGCAGGTGTCGACGGTATCGCTGTATCAGGCGCAATCGCTTTTGCTGACGATATTGCTGAGGAAACCCGCAAGTTCTGCGCATTGCTACCTACAGGAAACTAAAATTAAGTGTTAAGTATTAAGTTTCAGTGATTAAGTATTAGTGATTAGTTATTAGGGATTATATTTCAAGTTTAAGGTGTGAAGGATTATCTAAATTCCTCAATAATAATCTTCATACCAAATCACTGCGCGTATTTAACCTAATCACTAATCACTAATAACTAAAACTTAAAAACTAAAACCTAATCACTAATAACTAAAACTTAATACCTAAAATAAGTCTGACTAAACTATATGAACGATATTCTAAGAATAGGTAATCGTGATTTTACATCACGTTTATTTGTAGGAACCGGGAAATTCCAATCTCCGGATCTTATGCAACAAGCAATTATAGCATCGGGGTCTGAAATGATTACCGTGGCTATGAAGCGCGTTAACATGATGAATGAGGCCACCGATGATATGCTTACTCATATCAATCGTGAGAAAGTTCAGTTGCTCCCTAACACCTCCGGTGTTCGCAATGCCGAAGAGGCGGTTTTGGCCGCACGTATGAGCCGGGAAATTTTCAAGACCCCGTTTATAAAATTAGAGATTCATCCTGACCCGCGCTATCTTATGCCTGATCCGGTCGAGACCTTAAAGGCTACAGAGATTCTGGCCGGTGAGGGATTTGTGGTGCTACCTTATATTCAGGCTGATCCTGTGCTTTGTAAACGTTTGGAAGAAGTGGGTTCGGCCGCTGTTATGCCTTTAGGGGCTCCTATCGGTACAAACCGCGGTTTATTGACCCGTGATTTCTTGCGCATAATTATAGAACAGAGTAATATCCCTGTTATTGTCGATGCCGGACTCGGTGCTCCTTCTCACGCTTGTGAGGCTATGGAGATGGGCGCAGATGCCGTATTGGTTAACACCGCTATTGCTGTGGCCGGTAATCCCGTCGAAATGGCTATCGCCTTCAAACAGGGGGTTGAAGCAGGGCGTAAGGCTTATCTCGCCGGTTTGGGTGAGACTTCGGTAGAGGCCGTTGCGACCTCACCGCTTACTTCGTTTTTATCCCTATAATTTATACTACTTTGCACTATCTTATCACTTTAATTCACTGAAGACATATTATTTATCAGCCCCGTAGTAATTACTTAAAAAAGTTTGCTTTTATTTCGGGTACTGAATTTAATCATTCTTCAGTAGAATCATTAAGATATTAAAAACTGACTTACATAATGAAACTTAACAACATCGATCTCTCTTCTTACCCTAATTCTGAAAAAATTTATAAAGAAGGCTCACTTTTCCCGATAAAGGTCGGTATGCGTGTTGTACACCAGTACCCGACAGTTAAAATAGAAAACGGCAAACGTGTGGAGTATCCTAATGAGGATATTACCATCTACGATACCAGCGGCCTCTACACTGATCCGGCCTATAAAGTGGATATCAATAAAGGCCTCCCCCGCAATCGTGAGACCTGGGTGGTGGAACGCAATGATACCGAACTTCAGGCTGACATTAGTTCGGAGTATGGGAAGTCGCGCCGCGATAATCGGGATCTTGATGCGATCCGTTTTCCTGTGACCCACAAACCCCGTAAGGCTAAGGAGGGTCATCGCGTAACTCAGATGCATTATGCGCGTAAAGGTATTATCACTCCCGAAATGGAGTATGTGGCCATCCGCGAAAATCTTGATAATGAAGCGCGTGGTATCAAATCTCATATTACTCCGGAGTTTGTGCGTGATGAGATAGCAGCGGGTCGTGCCGTAATTGCCGCAAATATCAATCACCCCGAGGCTGAACCTATGATTATAGGGCGCGCATTCAGCGTTAAACTTAATACCAACATCGGTAATTCAGCATTGTCTTCTGGTATTGAGGAGGAAGTGGCTAAGGCTATCTGGAGTTGTTATTGGGGTGGCGATACCCTTATGGATCTTTCTACCGGTGATAATATCCACGAAACTCGCGAATGGATCATTCGCAATTGCCCCGTACCTATGGGTACCGTGCCTATTTATCAGGCGCTTGAAAAAGTTAACGGTGATGTTTCCAAACTCACATGGGAAATTTACAAGGATACTCTGATCGAACAGTGTGAGCAGGGTGTGGATTACTTTACCATTCATGCAGGTGTTTTGCGCGAACATGCCGACCTCGTTAAGAATCGTCTTACCGGTTGCGTTTCCCGTGGTGGATCTATCATGACTCAGTGGACCGTATTACATAATGAGGAATCTTTCTTATATACCCATTTTGATGAGATTTGCGAGATTCTGAATAAATATGATGTCGCTATCTCTTTAGGCGATGGTATGCGCCCCGGGTCTACTCATGATGCCAATGACCGCGCTCAATTTCTTGAACTGGAGGTTTTAGGCGAACTATGCAAAAAGGCTTGGGAACATGACGTGCAGGTTCTGATCGAAGGTCCGGGTCATGTACCCATGCATAAGATTCCTGAGAATATGACCAAGCAGATTGAAACCTGCCTCTCAGCCCCGTTCTATACTCTCGGCCCTCTTACCACTGATATCGCTCCTGCTTATGACCATATTACATCTGCTATCGGAGCGGCCATCATCTCGTCGCTCGGCACTGCTATGATATGTTATGTCACTCCTAAGGAACATTTATCGCTTCCTAATCTTAATGATGTACGTGAGGGCGTGATTACTTATAAAATCGCTGCACACGCAGCCGATCTGGCAAAGGGTCATCCGGGTGCGGAAGTGCGCGATAACGCTTTGTCTAAGGCCCGTTACGAGTTCCGCTGGAAAGACCAGTTTAATCTGTCGCTCGATCCGGAGAAAGCAAAACGTTATTATATGGAATCCCGCCGAAACGCTCCCGATGCCGATGATCGCTTCTGCACCATGTGCGGACCTAATTTCTGCGCAATGAGAATATCGCAGAATATCGAGGATGAATGTGAAAAATCCGCTATAAGTAAGTAATGAAAATTAATGTGCAAATAAAACTTCAAGATTTTTGAGATAATTTCCATGCGGAGC
>CAMWNR010000065.1 GCA_947175665.1 uncultured Porphyromonadaceae bacterium | reverse complement strand
CCCCCCCCCCCCCCCCCCCCCCCCCCCCCCCCCCCCCCCCCCCCCCCCCCCCCGTAGAAATATGTCATTTTGTATTAACTTTGCACCCGTATTTCCTCAGCGACCTCTTAAAATACGCTTGTTTCCTCTCCTGCCATACGTATTTCCCAGCGCTGAGATTTAGATCCTCTCTCACACCCAGAAAACCAAACATCAGATAATATTTTATCCTACTATTTGTGAAACATTTTATACTTACGGTGGTGACTATTCTGGCATCGATATCGATATTACCGATGCGCGGTCAGGAAGTCGCTCTAAAAACCAATGCGCTCTATTGGGCTACCACAACTACCAACTTAAGTGCCGAGATAGGGGTCGCCCCTAAATGGACCGTAGAGTTGATGGGTGCCTATAATCCCTGGACCTTTAAGGACGATAAGAAGATGAGATTCTGGTTACTCCAGCCGGAAGCAAAATACTGGTTCTGCGAGCGCTTTGAGGGTCATTTTGTAGGACTGCATCTACATGGCGCACAATATTTCGGAGGCTTCGGAGCGAAACGTTACGACGGATGGCTAGCAGGAGGTGGAGTAAGTTATGGTTACGACTGGATTCTGGCCCCTCATTGGAATCTTGAGGCAGAAATCGGTATAGGTTATGCGCATCTTTGGTTTGATGAGAGCGCCCGAATACCCTGTCTGAAAGATAAGAGACACCGGCATCTGAATTATGTCGGTCTTACACGTGCCGCTCTTACCTTTTCTTATATTTTCTAAACACTTACTGCCGATATCAAATGAAACATTTTCTGACTTCAAGCATAATCCTGTCGGCAGCAGCCATTATGGCAGGATGTAATTCCGGAAATAAGATTATCACCACTACTCCCGATAACCTCACTGTAGCGGCATCGCGAAAAGGTGAAGTCAACTTAAACGTTGATTTTAACCTCCCTGCGCATACCGTCGCTTCCCGTAGCCGGCTCTTTATAACACCTGCCTTTATGGTAGGAGATACTATTGTAAAGGAGTATTCTCCGCTGGTAATTGACGGCCGGATATATGATAAGAAACTTCTGCGCGACGCAGTGCTGCACGGTAAGGTAGACCCTTACGCCCTGACAGCAATCCACGTCTTGAACCACTCCCTCCCGATGAGTGTAAACCTCTCCGAGACTCTTCAACTCCCCGCCGGATTTAAGGAGGGACGCCTTGTAGCCGTTACCTCCAAAGACGGATGCGGTATGTGTACCGGCATAGATACTTTACTTCTGGCTAATATCGACTTCCCTCGTTTTGAATTACCCAATGCCCGTAAAAGTTATATGAAACCGGAATTTAAGGTTGTACCCAAAGTACATCAGGGTAATGGCGAGGCCAGACTTCAATTTATAGTCAACAAGTGGGATATAGTACCCGGCTTAGCCAACAACAAGGCTGAATTACAACGTATTCTGGATGATCTAGGACCAATCCTCTCAGACTCTCTGGCGACTGTAACAAGCCTTAATATCTTCGGTTCGGCATCGGCCGAAGCAAGTTATAATCACAACGTTATGCTTGCCACCAATCGCGCCAACTCTGCCAAGATGTGGCTTATGGCAAATCTTAACATCCCGGCTGCCTTAGGTAAGAAGATTAAAGTCGGTGCCCGTCCGGAAGGTTGGGAGCCGGTAGTGCAGGCTATGATTGCAGCAAATGACCCGGATAGTATTAAGGTGCGCGAACTTATGATCAAGTACCCCGGTCCCACCGATGATGCGGCCGAAAAATATATCCGCCGTCTCCCATGCTGGAAGCGTATTCGCGACAATTACCTGGCTAAAGACCGTAAGGTACTGTATGATTATACATGGTCTATCAAAAACTTCACTAACGATGAGGAGATGATAGAGATGTATAAAGTGCGCCCGGATGCTCTGAGTGAATCAGAGTTCCTGCATGTTGCGGATCTTGCAGTAAATAACGATGACCGCCTGCTGGTGTATCGGGATCTGCTGAAATTCTATCCCGATTGCCTCGCCGCCATCAATAATATGGCCGCAATATATCTTGAAAATGAGCAACCGGCCAAGGCGGTAGAATTACTGAGAGGTATCGACACGGATTCGCCTGAAATCCTCAATAATCTCGCCATTGCCTACGCTGCTCTGGAAGATGAGGATAAGGCTGTCGAGATATTACAGAGACTCTCTACAGAGGAAGCAAAGTTCAATCTTGAACTTCTGGAGCCTTCGCACAATAATTAAAACACAGGAGGAAATCAACTATTATGAAACTATCACAATACGCTTATCTTGCTTTCGCTATGGCCGGAATCGCCATAACTTCTTCCTGTATCAGGGATGAAATACCCGATTGCCCGCCCATGCAGGTTAAGATTGTAGTTAAAGATAAGAATTACTTTAATGTCGATAAGGTAGACCTTGAAGACCGTGTATCGGAGTCGTTGCCGTTTAAAGAGTATGTTCCTACCCTGTATTGGGTACTGCGCGATGTTGCCTCAGGTGAGGTAGTCGACTCTTCCAACGGGTTGATTACAGTGGATGGCAATGCGGATTATGTCACTCCGTCTATATGCCCTTGTATCCCTCACGGCACTTACGTGCTTACCGTCTGGGGCGGACTTAAGGATTCGTCGCACCTTACCGAAAATATGGATCGCCTGAGTTTCCATCCCGGCAATACCCCAGGGGAAGATGTATATCTCACCAACGATACTCTCATCTACGATGCCTGGCGTAACGATCACATTGTCGAACTTGAGCGCACCAAGGGGAAACTTATCGTTGAGAAAGTGGGAGTGCCCTCTTACATAGTCAAGACCGAGAAGAATATCTCCGGTATTTACGGAGACCTGCATCACCATGATTTCTCTTACGGTGGTGAAACCTCGGTAAGGAGCCTACTGGATATTACGGATCATAGTCGTACTGTCTCCAAAACATTACTATCCCCCTCCACAACCAAGGATGGGTCTAATCTAAACATTCAATTCCTTTCAAAGGAGGGGAATGCAGACATCAAATCCGGTGACGTTAAGATCAACATGCACCGCAACGAACTCACATGGGTGAGGTATGTCTGGGATCCCGCCACGGGCAGTTTTAAAATCTATATCAAGATTAATGACTCGTGGGAACTCGTAAATAATATGGGGATATTGTAATCCGGCTATGACAGCGTGTTTATAACCGCTCCGGCAAAAATCTGTATACAAATAAAATATTTATAATCTATAAATTTTTAATCTATTAATTTTTAATCATTTATTAATTTTACATCATGAAGAAGAGTAATCTTTTGTTCGCGATGTCTGCCTGCGCTATGCTTGTTACAAGTTGCGCATCAGAGCAGGAAATGCCGGATGCTCCCGTTAATAACGGTGAAGGCAAGCAGATCATCACACTTTCAGTCAACAATCAGGATGGCACTCGTGCAGGTCGTCCGCTTCTCAGCAGCGAGGCTGCTCAGAACATTGAGAATGTAAAGGTAATCATCACCAACGTAGAGAACACTGTAGTATGGACGTATAATTTCACTGAGTGGAATACTACTGGTAAGGAATACACTAACGGCCTCTATGATGATCTCGAAATCAAAAAGGAAGACTACAACTTTGTAGAAGAAGCAGAAGCCCTCAAAAACAAACTCCTCGAAAATGGCAACGATGCTCTCGCTGCTAAGGCTGCCAATTATACAGTTTACGCTATCGGATGGTCTGAAGAGACTGACTACGATCTCGATGATGTGAAGGCTCTGACTGTAGATGCCGAATTTACTGAAGATCTCGTAATCTCATACAAAGAAGGCAAGCAGTCTAATGGTAACTGGGCAGAAGAGATCTTCGCCGGCAGCCAAACCTTTACCGCTGCTAACACTATCAAGGCTAATGTAGTACTTAACCGTCAGGTTGCAGGTACTTACGGCTACCTCCGCGAAATCCCCTATCTTACTTCAGGCGAAGGTGAAACCCTTAAAGTAGGTCGTTATCTCCACCTTATCGCTTCTGATTACAACTCTGATCTTGTACTCGGTCATTTCGCTAATGATGACCACGCTAACAATGCAGGCAGCAAATTTGTAATCAACGGTCTCAAAAACAAGGAGAGCAACACCGGTAAGATCGTTTACACCATCGATCTCCAAAAGTGGTTTACTCAACTTGTACCTCTGACCAAGGAGGATAACACTGTAATCCTTGACTATGCTAAATGGGTTAACCCCACTGATGCCACCCCCGAACCCATCCACTACCGTAAGGGTTCTGTATTCGGTGCATCTTTCATCCACCCCTTCGCTAAGACTGCTGACTCTACTTTCACTCTCGTACTTACTACCGATGAGGAGGCTCAGAATGTTCTCCAGTCCTGGACTGTAATCCTGACTGATAACAGCCAGATCAATGCTCATAGCGTATGGTCATTCGATGGTGCTTGGAATGAGAGCAAAAATGTAGAGGATAACTACAAAAACTACAGTATCCTTCGCAACAACCTCTACTCAATCGGTGCAAGACCCAAAGCAGAACCTAAAGATCCCAAAGATCCTACAGATCCCGATCCCGAACCGGATCCCGATCCCAACGATCCCGATGATCCCACTCCCCTCAACAACAAGCAGCAACTTGTTATTAAGGTTAACAGCAACTGGGAAGCAATGCACGAAATGGGTCTTATGTAATCTTACATAAACTCAACTCATATCGGCATATCAGCCGACAAAATATCTATCGGAGTCCGGCAACAGATGGTCGGATTCCGGTAGACCTATTAAGGGAGTCAAGGGCTGATACCCCTTTTCTCTCACTATTTAATTAGCGGACTACAACCGCATACTACCTGATCATGAAAAAGATTCTTTTACATTCATTTCTACTCCTTACTTTAATTTCGGGTGCTTGCTCGGGATTGGGAGATGAGGCTCCGATGGAAATTGATGGGAGGCACTATTACCAAGCCGATCTGACATTTAATATCTCGGTTGACCCTCAGGCTTCTTCTACCAGAGCCTCACGCCCGCTCGAATCTTCCGATTGCTGGCAGAGAGTGTCGGATGTTAAAATATATCTGTTCCGCTCTGATACCGGTGAGGAGGATTCTTTCTATTACTATTTCCCTACCGTTAGAAATTCTGTCACTAACACTACCACTCGTCAGCCATACCTTGCTGTTGATGAATTTTCTAAAGATTCAGATGACAACTGGGATGATCACATAAGCGGTAACGAGACTCATACCTATACCATTTCTCCGCTTCTGGAAAATGGCTATTACCGCTTTTTGGCTGTTGGCCGCGATGATAATCCTCAGACATCTCCTCTAACTATCGATTGGCAGGAGGGTGTGACCCGCTGGGATGAGGCCCTGATGCAGAATACTGCCGGGCATCCGCGTGTAACCGAGATTTTCTCCGGGTATCCTACAGAGGCCGGTGGCCGAGAGGTTAGCACTCTAAAACTCTCTGACAAGACTCCGTTTAATAAAACTATAGTTCTACATAGAGCAGTGGCCGGTGTGCTGTTAAATGTAAAGAATACTCCGGTTCGCATTCAGTCTGATTTCTCTTGGTATTCTGTAGACCCTCCAACCGGTGTTATCCGTCAGGATGTAGAGAAAAATCAGTTTTACAATGTTAATGAAGTGGCTATCGTTTGCGCCGGCTATTACCCCACTCTCGATCTTGTGAGCCGCAGATGGCATGAACCCAAACCTTTCCAGCCGGATGCGTCCAGATTTTTTGCCACCCGATTGGCATGGGTTTCTACCAAAGGGTTAACCTCCACTACCGATGAGTATGGCAATACATTCTACCCCCAATCGCTTTATCACGGCAATTTCGTGTTCCCTGCAAAACTCGTAGACCGCAGTTTCTTTGCCGATTATACAGGTGGTGAGAAAGAGGATCCGGAGCATCTTACGGAATTTAATCGCAGCCTCTATCTATGCTTTTACACCATTTCACGCTCGGGAGCATACTATCCTGTTAAGATGATTCCGATAAAGATTGCGCGTACTATTATCCACGATCCTGAGGCTGAGGATAATTGCGCGGGTGATGATGTATTAGATAAGACCGGTACTCACTTTAACCTCGTCGCCAATCATATCTATTGTCTTGGCAAACGTTGTGTTGGTGACGGTACTGACATCCCTATCGACCTTAATGACGCCTTGAATCACCCCGAACTTGAAATCACTGTCGTGGGTGCTTGGCAGGTAGATGTAGATATTGATATGAACTATTGATAAGCAAATGAAAAATCTTAATATATCAACCATATTCCCGGGCGTAGCGATGTTGTGGCTGACTGCCTGCGTAGCAGATAATCCTGATATTCCCGTCAATGCAGGGAACGATGCCGCGTCGGCAGAATCCCGAATAGAGATATTTGCCGGATTACCCTCATCGGGGGGATCATCGACACGCACTATTGAAGAACCCGGCCGTCCCGGAGTGTGCGATGCCAACCGATGCGCGCTCTGGTTTTACCAAGGTGCTAAGCATACAAGCAGCCTTAGCACTCCTTCGTTTAACGCCTCTGATGTGCATTATCTGAAGGGAATCACAGTCGAGGCAAACCGCTATGGCGATGATTACGCTCAAAACAAACTCGCCTCTTGCCTTTATGATTTTGAAGCACTTTCCCGGACCGGAACCCTATATCATTATACCGCCACAGCCATTTCGTCGCTCGCTTATACCGATAGCGATGCTGACAAATTTATGGTAGACCCTCAGGGTGAGGGTGATACTCCCGATCATCTTACTCTGTCTCTGACCGGCACGGATACTCCCGAACTTTACTTCGGCAAATTGGAACTTAAAGTCTTTGAGGGTGATGATAAGGTAAATAGCGTAATGCATAAGGCCGATGATGATATCTATTATTACTATTATTATCATGCCAATAACACATCTAAACCGCTCCTTTCAAACCCTGTCACCGGCAGACTGTACCGCATTGTCAGCCAGATGAATATTACTATGCAGAATATTCCGGAAAGGGGAATCGATAAACTTGAACTTTATATTTCCGACTTTCCTGACAAGATGACACTCTTCGGCAATCATGGTTATTTCTATCCGGTAAGCGTAGCCTCTACCCATATTTCGGATGGTGATAATTATATTAAAGTAAGTGAGTGTACTCATTTTCATAAGGGTGAAGCAAGATTAAGCACCTTTCTACTCCCCTCAGATCTGGGATATAAAATGAGAATGAGAGTATGGTTTACCCCGGGTACCGTATACGACAACGACGGCAATGAGATTCTCTATAAAGATTGCACTATCCGCCCCGATAAGAGTGTATTTATGCACGGTAATGACGCTGAAGTATACTTTGACGGAGCAGCACCTCACCTTAAGCATGAATCCGATCTCTTTGTCTATAACGATACCGAACAGCGATTCTATTCTTACGCTAATGTCAGAATAAATCTGGGTGGTGACTTCGATAAAGTACTTCGTGAAGAGTCGCCCGTAGATGTAAAGATAGAGATATGCCCGGCATTCCAGAAAGATCATACCTGGGATCTTTAAAAACACGATAATTGCAACAAGTAAGTAACTCTCTGATATACTTTTACAATGTTCAAGAGATTTAAAAACCACATACTCCCGGTTCTCTCCGGAGTCACTTTGCTCTTCCTGGCTGCTGCCTGCGCCGACGGGGAGGAACCTTACAATCCTGCCGATGAAATAACCGGTAATAACGGGGAGATCGTCTCTTTCGCTCCCTTATGTATTACGCTCGGAGGTGTCGACTGGAATTCTGACATTCCGGCCGATTCAGTACAAACCCGTGCGCTCCCTCCGGGTACAGGTAATAATCAGCAGACCGAAGAGCCGGTCGACGGCTCTGCCGAGACCGCTAAAATCGATGAGGTACGCCTGCTCACTTTCCGCAGGGTAGATCCCGATGAATATGAGGGGGATGTCGAGAAGCAAACCTACTATGCCGGACAACCCTTTATCTATGACCGGTCAAACGATATTTCGCTCCCTGTCAAAGATTGTGATGAGTGGCCCGAAGCAGACCTCTTTCCGGCTCATGCCGTCACTCCGGGACATACCCGTCACCGTATGGCTTATTTAAAGGAGGGTATCCGCAAAATCAAGGGGTTTGAATATAGAGTTATCGCTATCGCGTTTAGCCGTTCTACTTCTTCACAACTGTCATCATCGCCACTGGCAGAGTCCTTGACTGCCGGGGATCATGAGAGATTCGAGTTAAATATTCAGGACGGTCTTGCAATAGATGACTGTAAGGCTATGTTGCTTTCGGTCGCTCTTGATAATAACAACTGGCCGGATCTCTACAAGGGTTCAACTTCACACTTAGCCCTCGACAAGAATGCCAGGCATCTGGGTAATAATATTATCGAAACCCCTCAATTATTTTACGGTGAGTGCTATACCTCGGTAAATGGAGTTAAATCTACCCTGATTAAGTATTCTCAAAATGGTGAGGATGGCAAAGTATCAAGCACCATAGCACTGGAGGGTATCTTGTACCGCGGTGTCGCAAAAGTTGAACTGAATGTAACATTAAAGGCTCGCGAAGCCACCTCACTTATCTCGTACAATACTCAATGGCTGTCGGTTTTAATGGATGGAATGCCGAGCGGTGTGTCTTTGCTGAACTACGATTCATTCCTGAAACCTTACCCCTCTACTGAGCCGGGATCTTTTCTACCTGTCGCATACAGAGAGGTGACTGCAACTAAAAATGATCCCGTAAAAGTAGAGACAATAGAGTTTTACACGCTGCCCGGTATAGCACGATTGGCACTGCGCGTGAAGACTGTAAACTCTTTAGGAAACGTCGATGACGTGCGAAGCGGATTAATAATTCCGGGCAACCAACAGACAGATGGCACCGGAACCGGTATAATATCACCTGATTCTCACGGGGATAGTTTTTATTTCCGTCGCAATCATAAATATATCATAAATATCAGCAATTCGGAGGCTATACTCAAAGCACATCCTCTTGATTAAACAGAGACAGACCATATATCTCTTAGCATTAACCGGATTGAACCTCTCTCTTACCAGATACTAACTTAATAAAATAACATCACATAGAAGTACGCTAACAACTTCATTACACCAATGAACAGACGATTTAGACTTTCAATTCTTCTGGCAACCATCATGATGTGTGCCGGTATTGATCTCTATGCTGTCAACGAGAATTTTTTTGACGATGGCATGCTTAGAGAAGAACTCAGTCTTAAAGGACGTCCCATTTATTTTGATAATGCCGATTATGCCGATTGGCATGACAAATGGGAGTATAATGGCATGGAGGGTGATAATCCCTATCTGCCCCAAGGTGGTAGACTCCATTATCTATACCTCGACAATCGCCGCGCACTGACAGGCGAATCCTGCTTTATAAATAAGATTGTCAATACTGTCACCGTAGGCAGCGGCACTCAGAATCTCGGTAATGTCCTTGACGAAGATCTGACTAACTTTGGTGATTTCGTAGCAGCCGTTAATGCCGATGTCACTGTCGGTCCGGTATTCAGCATCCGCGATGCAAGTTGCTATTATGCCAAGGGTACTACCGCCGGATTTTCAATCGTGGCAGGCACTACCGGCAGTACCGTACTTGACCTCTCGATTGTAAAGGCTATGGCTATCGGCTTCTATCGTGACGGCGAACTTGTAGGCACCGTTTCGGTAGGTGATGGTCAGAGCATCGCCGGTGTCAGCCTCTCTCTCGTCCATATCCCCGGTTCGGAAGACACCGGTATTGATATCGTAGCCGAGGCTCCGGGTGTATTTGATGAAATTTCTCTTGATCTCGCCGGTGGTATACAGGCTAATGCCGGCCGATTGCTCCGCGTAAAATATGGCTTTGTCGGCAAACCTTCCCAGAGCAAGATTAAGCGTACTACCGATGAGGGTTATGTAATCGATAAAATACAAGGATTCAACCCGGTTATTTTAGGTTTGCCGTTCCCTCTAACGAGCGGTGAATATGATAAATTCTTTTCTGACGATGATACCGAAGGTGCCATTCTCTCCCCGGTTTTGGGACTTGCCTTTATGGGATCGCTAGAATGGCGCATGAAAGATCCGGAAGACCCTTACCGCGAAGTTTACACTGCCGGGTCGGATGTAACTTTTGAGTATCGCTATGTAGGTGTGGCATCTTTGGATGTAGGTAGTTATATCGAGATCAAACTCTATGACCGCAAGGGAAATGAAGTCCAGACCTCCCGTATCGAGGCCGGTGTGCTTGGCCTTGATCTTATTCAGGTAGGTAAGGAGGTCATAACCATCACGGCTCAAAAGGATTTCTCCGGTGCCAAACTCTCATTCTATGGCGGTCTTAAGGTCGGAGCCGGTGGATTTAGCGTCGTGGGTTCAAATGTGCGCAGCGCTTGCGATACCCGCCACCATTGCCCTATTAATCCTACTGCTTCGACCTCCGTATGCCCTGACCAGAATTCTTTCCAACTCAGAAGTAATCCTGAAATTAGTGTGACCTGGAGTCTGGTTTCACAACCCCCGTATGCTAATGCTAAAGTTACTGCCGGAGGTAAGGTTACAGATATGTTTGAACCGGGAGAATATAGATTCCGTGCTACTGCAGCCGATGGTTGCTGGGATGAGACCGTACTCACTATATGGGATGAAAACGAGTTGGCATCTCAGGCCACCTGTGGTACCCCGATGATCAATACTCCTGATGGAAGATATGGAAGATACAGCGCCGGACAGGTAAACGAGACAGTACAGGGTGGTCTTGTGCCGATTGATGTCGTAGAACATATAGATGCCCTTGTCGATGAGGATACCAATAATGCCGCGAAGGTTGTATCTGTCAATCTTCTTAATAATAACTGCTATGTCGGTATCATGCGTGAGGATGATTATATCTTTGATGCTAATAAAGATGTGGTATCATCCGGTAAGCGTGTAGGCTTCATGGTATCTTCTCCTCTCGAGGTAGTTAAACTTAAAGCACTGCAATTCCTGCAGATCAGATGCTATGATGTGACTCCCGAAAGAACTACTCTCGTGTACCAGAAGCCGATAGATGAGTCAAATGCCGTATCGGCCGATGTAGCCGGTGCAAATAACGACCAGAAATGGCGCTATAGCGTGTCGGTTCCTAATATTGATGACAATGGAAAACCGATGAAGTTTAATGCTTTCGAAATTTGGACTTCCGGTGTATTGGGTATCGATCATCTCAACATACATTATGCATTTGTCGATGACCTTGATAATGATGCCTGCAGTAGCCCCTTCGGTTGCGAAACAAGACTGCTAAACTATAAGGATGACCATACTACCATCAATTTTAACGGCATGACAAATGCCCAGGGACTTTCCGTAGCCGGTGGCTATGACAACATCGGTTGCCTTATTGACGGTGACATGAATACTTACTGCAACGTATTTAACGTAGCGGGAGCCGCCGGTACCGTATTCGACATCACGCTCGGGCGCACCCTTGATTTCCGTCAGAAACTCGGTCTTGTAATGGATGAGAATACCTTCCTTGCCGGTGTACAGGCCGGAGCATGGCTGACTATGGCTGTCTCTTATACCCATCAGACGCTGCCGACGAATAGAT
>CAMWNR010000064.1 GCA_947175665.1 uncultured Porphyromonadaceae bacterium | reverse complement strand
GCCAAAAAGATGGCGGAAGATTAATGAAGAGATTATAAAATTCACAACATTTAACGATTATATTCGATCGTAAATATGGTTAAACAACTTCATTAATTGCCCCAATATAAGTTCTCTCCCGCTTTGACACGGGCTTAAATCAAGATTTACTACATCTTTCATATTCTTATTATGTTAGAAAAAATCAATCAACTACTTGCTGAAATCAATGCCCTGACGGCTAATTCCGCTGAGGAAGTAGAACAATTGCGCATAAAATATTTAAGTAAAAAAGGAGCGGTATCTGCTCTTATGAATGATTTCCGCACAGTCCCCGCTGAGCAGAAACGAGAACTCGGACAGCGTCTCAACCAACTCAAAAACGCTGCTACCGATAAAATTAATTCTATCAAGGAGGCGCTTCTGCAGAATGCAGATACCGCTAAAAGCGATATCGACCTCACTCGAACAGCCACTCCTACTCCTTTCGGTACCCGTCACCCCCTCTCGCTTGTTAAAAACGAGATATTTGAAATCTTCGGTGCGATGGGCTTTACAATTGCCGAAGGTCCGGAAATTGAAGATGACTGGCATGTATTCTCATCTTTAAATTTCCCCGCCGACCATCCGGCCCGCGATATGCAGGATACTTTCTTTATCTCGCGCCATCCTCAGGATATTCTTTTGCGTACTCATACCTCTTCGGTTCAGACACGTACTATGGAGAAGCAGCAACCCCCTATCCGCATCATCTGTCCGGGTCGAGTGTATCGCAATGAGGCTATCTCCGCTCGCGCACACTGCTTCTTCCATCAGGTTGAGGGATTATACATCGACCGCAATGTATCTTTTGCAGACTTGAAGCAATGTCTGCTCTATTTCGCTCGTGAGATGTTTGGACCGGAAACTAAAATACGCCTCCGTCCCTCTTACTTCCCGTTTACCGAACCCTCTGCCGAGATGGATATCTCCTGCCATATATGCGGTGGCAAGGGTTGCGCATTCTGTAAAGGCACCGGCTGGGTGGAAATACTCGGATGCGGCATGGTCGATCCCAATGTACTCGAAGCCTGCGGAATTGACTCTAAAGAGTTTACCGGTTACGCATTCGGCATGGGTGTGGAGCGTATCACAAACCTTAAATATCGTGTCAAAGACTTGCGTATGTTCTCCGAAAATGACGTACGCTTCCTGCACGAATTTGACGCTGCGCATTAATAAGTAATTATCTTTAACTGAAAATAAAAAAGTTGCCGTATGCTGATGCGTATGGCAACTTAATTTATATATTAAGTGATGACAATAAGCCAACGATATCAACAGGTTTTAGAGCGATTTAAGGCTATTATGCCCGATCCTAAAACCGAACTCGAATACGACACCCCCTTTCACCTGCTCCTGGCTGTTATACTATCCGCGCAGTGCACCGACAAGCGTGTAAACATGGTTACTCCACCGCTGTTTGAGGCTTTTCCCGATCCGGAGTCGCTGGCGGCTTCTGACGAAGAGACCGTATTTCAATACATCAAAAGTGTAACCTTCCCAAACAATAAAACCAAGCATCTGCTTAATGCCGCGCGCATGATAGTAGATAAATTTAACGGGGAGATCCCCTCAGATCTTGACAATCTGGTGAAACTCCCCGGTGTGGGTAGAAAAACTGCAAACGTAATGCTGTCTGTAGTATGGAATAAGGCTGCTATGGCGGTAGATACTCATGTTTTTCGCGTGAGCAACCGTATCGGTCTGACTCAAAACTCAAAGACTCCGCTTGCCACCGAAAAGACTCTCGTGAAATATATCCCCGAAAATCTTCTGCCGCAGGCTCACCACTGGCTAATACTCCACGGCAGATATGTATGTAAGGCACGCAAGCCGGAATGCCTCGATTGTATTATCAAGGATCTTTGTAAGGATTACTCTACAAAGGTAGCCAAGCGGGTGTAGAAACTCGGATCTTCACCGGTTGTGACATCTACAAGTTTCCCCTCGGGATTGATAATAACCTTGGTCGGGAAACCGGTAATGTTATACGCGGCATAAAGATCTCGGTTATCACCGTTATATACATTTATCCAGGGGAGTTCATACTTCTTCACCCCGGCGCGCCAGTCAGCCTCTGACTCGTTGCAGTCGATACCGATAATCTGTATCTTATCCCCATACTTCATATATGCCTCTTTAAGAGCCGGGAAACCCTTGACACACCATCCGCACCAACTTCCCCAGAAGTCGAGTACTACCCATTTACCCTTAAAGTCCGAAAGCGATACCTTCTTACCGTTAAGATCAGGGAGTGTAAACGCCGGAGCGTCGAGTTTACCCGAAGCGATCTCCGCTTTCTTCGCTTCTTCGTCGGCTCTCTCCTTCAGAGCCTTCTCCACCTCCTTATTATACCCCTCGGCAAACGGCATAAGTATCGACTTCTTTGCCTCGGGAGTCATGGCGTCATAATATTTCTTGAAATCTTCGCTACTGAGATCGGTGATTGCAAATGGCACCGCAGGACTCTTCGGATTATCATTTACAAATTTCTTGACAGCAGCATCGTATTTATCAAATACCGCTTTCACCTCCTCCTGAGTCACATTTTCTTTCGAATTAATCAGTGTGATATACTCTGATTGAATAGGCTTGGTGATGGAGTACAACTCTGTGAGGTCTTCCATCAGTGCCGTTCCGCTCACGGTATATTCAAGCGGATCAAAATCACTGATATTTATCTTAAGTTTTTCACCGGGACACGCATAGAAGTCCACCTCAAATCGCGATGGCGTGGGCGACTCGATATTATAGCGTGAGGGGCCTATGGGATCAAGTTTCAATTTGGCTACACCATTCTTGACTTCAAGCGTATCATAATATACTTTCAGGTCTTCCTGCTTTTGGGCCTTAAACATATTATCAAGAGCCACATGGTTTACTACCAGTGTTTTACCCTTGAAATCCTTTGGCACAGTAATCTCTACGCCACCCTCATCAGCGGCACAAGCGGTCATGGCAAGCGCCACACACCCCAACAGCATCATTTTTTTCATATACATTTTATTTTTAATGATAATAATTTCTTCACTCTTCTCTGGACTCTTTTCGTTATCCGAGGCTCTACTCTCTTGATTTAGGCTGATTTAGCCTGATTAATCCTGATTTGGCTTGATTAATCTTGATTTAGCCGGTTTTGTCTTATTTTAGGCTGATTAATCTTGCTGCTGATCTCTCAATCTGTTGAGAAGCAGATTGGTAAATTCATAGTTCTTAAGTCCCCACTTAGGTGCCACAACCATTTCGGGCGGTGCCTGCGCTACAAAACGCTCTATAGCGATGCGCCGTCCGGAGACCGAATTGACTCTGTTGACTATCTTTACGCATAAATCAAGATACTCTTGGCATTCGTATGGTTTAAGCCGGAGTTGACCTCGCTCTATCATACGATGCATGGGAGTATTGCGGATTATCTGCATCTGGTGCATTTTGATACTCCTTACAGGCAACCGGCACGCACGGCTCACTGTTTCAAGTATCATGCTCTCATCTTCACCAGGCAACCCGGCTATAAGATGCAGACCGGTATCTATACCCCGATCGGCAAGAGTCTGAACCGCACCCTCTACATCGCCCCATGTATGCCTGCGATTGATGAGTTGGAGAGTAGCGTCAAAAGAAGTCTCCGCTCCAATCTCAACAATTACATGTGTCTTTTCGTTGAGTCGCTCCAGTATTTTGATAGTTTCTTCAGGTAGAGAGTCCGGACGGGTGCCTATTATTACCCCTACAATATCCTTATCAGCCACGGCCTCTTCATACATCCTCTCCAGTATCTCAGGAGCAGAAACATGAGTACCGGTAAACGATTGGAAATAGGCCAGATATTTCATTTCGGGATATTTTTTTCTGAAAAAATCCCTCCCCTTTCTCAACTGTTCGGATATAGAATCCGATGCAGAGCAATAGCGGGGTGTAAATGAGCGGTTGTCGCAATATATACACCCTCCCGTAGAGATTGTACCATCTCTGTTAGGGCATGAGAATCCTGCATCTATCGAAAGTTTCTGCACCTTGATTCCCGGCCAGATCTCACCGAGATATTCTGAGTAATCTTTATAATAGGGGTTCATTTTAACAAATTCGCTATAGTGATTGCGGCTAACGACTCCACTATTACCGGGGCTCTGAGGGCCACACAGGGATCATGACGCCCCTCCACGCGGATTATATCGATCTTGCCTGAAGAGTCAGGCATAGGCAATTCTCTGGATATAGTCGGTGTGGGCTTAAGATATACACTGAAATATATGGGCATCCCGTTACTGATTCCCCCGAGTATACCGCCATTCTTATTTGTCTGCAACGGCATCGGTTGAAAACCGGGATTAAAGAGGTCAAGTGATTCACTGCCGCGCATCGAGGCGGCAATATCTCCTAACCCATATTCAAACCCCTTGGCGGCATTCAGACTCATCACCGCTTCTGCCAGTTTGGCCTGCAATTTGCCGAATACCGGTTCACCGAGTCCTGCCGGCAGCCCACGGATAATACAAGATACGCGTCCACCTATTGAGTCACACGCCATCCGAGCCGACTCCACCTCTGACAGCATTTTTTCTTCGATAGATTCATCAACGATAAATACGGGATTTTCGGGAGTCTCTCTTACCGATTTAAATGGATCCTCATAACCGGATTTGCCTATCTGAGTTACTCGCGCTTCAATCTCTATACCTAAAGTTTTTAGCCATTGCATCACCAATGCGCCACCCATAACCCAGTTTACGGTTTCGCGAGCAGAGGCACGACCTCCACCGCGGGCATCGCGTATGCCGTACTTTTTATCGTAACAATAATCAGCATGATTCGGCCGGTAAAGGCACTCAAGATCAGAATAATCCTTAGAACGGGCATCGCTATTACGGAATATAAAACCTATAGGGGTGCCGAGAGTGACACCATCCTTAGTCACCCCCGATAAAATCTCCGGTATATCACTCTCTTTACGTTGCGAAGTCAGCAAAGATCTTCCTGTACGCCTGCGGTCAATCATCTCCTGCACCTCATTCATATCAAGATGTATCCCTGCCGGCATCCCATCCAATATCCCCCCCATCGCTACACCATGACTCTCACCAAAGGTGGTGAGCGCTATTTTATCTCCTAATCTATTCATTATTTCCTTATCAAAGTTAGAATTTTATGTAATGTCGGCTAAGGTGGCCTCGGCTACACGAATCAAATCGACGGGAGCGAGTTTCAGTTGAAGTCCACGCTGTCCGGCACTCACATATACATAGTCAAATTCGGGCATCTCTTCAGAAATAAATACCGGAAATTTCTTCTTCATACCTATCGCGGTGCAACCTCCGCGTATATAACCGGTGACACTGAGCAAATCCTTCATCGGTATCATCTCTACCTTTTTATTACCCGATACCTTAGCGACTTTCTTTAGATCTACCTCTCTGTTACCGGCTATCACACATACTATGTACCCCGTTTTATCTCCGTGAAGTACCAGGGTTTTGTACACTTGCTCTATAGGTTCGCCCAACTCTTCCGCCACATGGTCAGCGGCAAGATTATCGGGGTCTACGGTGTACGGTATCAGTTCGTACGATACCCCCGCCTTATCCAGCAGGCGGGCTGCATTGGTTTTCTTCTCTTTACTCATTACTATATTATACCGTAAATAAAGATGATCAATATCAATACCGGTGCGAGGTATTTTATCACTCCTTCCACTACCGGAGAGAGGCCGCCCATTATTCTACCCCCATTAGTAATCTCGTTGCGCAATACACCCTTCGGAGCAAACCATCCGATAAACAGAACAGCGAGAATAGAAGTTATCGGCAACAGGTAGTTGGTGGTAAACATATCGAGAAAATTGAATATATTTTCTCCGAAAATCTTGACACCACTCAGCGAGCCGAAACTTAGCGAGCATAATGCACTGAGTATAAAAAGTGGTAACAATACTATAAGGGTGGCGACTATACGGGATTTACGAAATCTTCTCTGTATAAACGATACCGAAACTTCCCCGATAGATATAGTACTCGTTAATGCAGCAACCAGCAATAAGGTGAAGAAGAGTATGGACCACCATCTCCCGCCGGGCATCTGTGCGAATACTTCTGGCAAAGTCACGAATACTAATGTAGTACCTCGGAGTTGCTCCAGATCCATGTTGTAACTGAATACTGTAGGGAATATTATCACCCCCATCAGGATAGCCACCACGGTAGTGAGCAGGGATACCGTCACCGATGTGCCTACAAGATTTGTAGATTTCGGATAATATGACGCGTATGTGACAAGGATTCCCATCCCAAGGCTTAACGAGAAAAATGTCTGACCCAACGCATTACCCACTACTCCCCAACTGATTTTTGAGAAATCCGGCTTGAAGAAATACTCCAGACCTTCTGCCGATCCGGGGAGACTTATTGAGTATATTCCGAATAAAAGTAACAGCACAAAGAGCATCGGCATCATGATATTGCTGCATCTTTCGATACCCTTCTGCACACCCATTAACAGCACACCGATATTAATTATGATCATTATCCATGTCGCTATCAGTGGACTGCTATCCGAACTTATATACTCTTCCATGCGCGAGTGGTAAGTAGCATCCATAGCGGCGCGAGACAGGTCGGCGCCCGATGAATAGAGTGTACCGGTTATCGAACTCCACAGATACTCCAGGGTCCAGCCGGCTACCACCATATAGAAACAGAGTATAAGATAAGAAGTCACCACACCGAATAATCCACCTATCCACCACTTGGTTTTAGGTGACAGTGCTTTGAATACACCCATCGCATCCGATCTGCCGGCTCTGCCGAGTGCGGTTTCTGCCACCATCACCGGTATACCGAGCACCAGAACACATACTATATATACCAGCAGAAAGGCACCTCCACCATTCTGCTGCGCCTCAGCCGGAAACCTCCAAATACTTCCCAGACCTACCGCCGAACCCAAAGTAGCGGCGATTAATCCTATCTTTGTCTTAAACTGCGAATTCTGCGCTTCCATATATCTTTCTCTCCCCATTATATAATTCTCTCCCCATTCTCAACTTAATCTTACATTTCTACCTACACCCACCCCTTATTAAACGCATAAAACCCGCTTTTTCTTTTTCACCCCACAACATATCTATACAAATTCCAGACCGGCAGGATAATGTCAAGACGCGCCTAATTATCCATCATTTCATATAGCGGGTGAAACTGAAATTCGGATATTTTGAATGCGGACCATATATACGCATAGGAATAAAGATTGGGATCGCAAAGTATTGAGTCGGAAGCACTGTCGTTTTTACGGAGAAAACATCTCTCAAAAGTTCCTGTATGGATCTCGAATTTTTGTGGTATAGAGAGATGAGATGGCATTTCAAAGGCTTCTTTTAAAAAATGATAGAAGTTATAAACTTCCGGTTTTAGATTCCCATCACTATCAGTAATAGAATCAAAAGCACCATCTGCCCCTTTACAGCCGGCAGTTTTGAAGAAATTACCGATATTTCTCTTATAGGCGTCTGTTTGAGATCTCTCACACTTATTTATAAAATTAACGAAATCGAAAACAGACACAAGATTTTTGCCTTCGTCTAAGTATTCCCACCAGTCAATGGCATTATCGCGATAGGCGCTGAGTGTGGAATGGAGTGCATCGTCAGCACGCATGATAATATGCCCGAGAGTTGTGCTGTTTCCATCGTGTGGATAGGAAACAATCTTTTGAAGGTCAGGCAAGGCGACATTTATCCCTTCTTTCTCCATCTGTGCCAATAGATAGTGAATAGTTCCAAAGGGATATTTATGATAGTAATCACCCTCAAATGTGCGATTTCTATCGAGATTAGGATTAAACTTAGTGCCTAATGCTTTAATCTTATTAAGATGTGCATCATCTTTGGCTATTATATGTTGCTCAATGCACACTACTTTTGGATTCACAACGTAGAGATCAATGTAAACCGGGTCATAAATAGAGGGAATTTCAGGAATAATCCAAATTTCCTTCTTACTGTTACTAAAACCCACTATTCTACAATCAAAGTATTTCTGTAGAAACAGGCCACAAAGAAATCCATCAATATCCGTATTGACAATAATGTCTCTATTCTTTGAGAAAATTTCTTTAAGCATATATTCTTCCTTTATTAAGTAATGAAATTTAATGAGTCTATAAAACCTGAATTTTCTTGAAATAATTGCTATGCGGGATGATGGATGATACGTTCATTAAATAAAAAGCCTCCTTTGGGGGAGGAGGGTGATGCAAATATTATGAAAAATGTCTTTAATCATATCCTTCCTCAAAATTTAATGCAGGCATTAACTGCTTGGGCTGAGGGAACTGGGAGTCTTGAGAGTAGACCTTTCTCACATTCTTGTCTCCAAACCTGAATCTTGCGAAGAGATCTACAAGATCTACATTAATACTATTCCCAAACTGTTTGTAGGCTTGCGCTTTTTTAACATCACATTGAAATGAATCCGGGAAACTTTGTAATCTTGCACATTCTCTCGGTGTCAAAAATCGTCTTTTTTTCCCGACAATAGACGTTTGAGTAATAGCAACAAGAGCTGGAAAATAGGTACCCGGTTTAACTCGCAGACCTGAGGGACGAATTTGCATAATATGTTCCCATAGATTTGGTGAGTGTGTTTCACCTGCTTGCCACTCCAATTTAGCCTTTGAACCAAAAAACAATCTATTCTGCCTGGCCTTCACCAGCCATTGATTAATAAACTCTTTATTGGCCACCCAAAGGTCGTGATTCTTTTTTATAAAGTTCTGTTCCCATTTAGGCAAGACATCCCACCCTTCCTTAAGAAGAGGATTGTCTTCATATTCACAAAAACAATCTGTCCATACAGGGAAACCCGGAAGTTTATCACATTTAATTCCTTGGAGAAATTCATTCCAGTTATCTATCCAATCTATCTGCTCTTTAGATAACATGAATTTATCCAAATCCGGAATCTCATAATCTTCCAACAAAATAGAATCTACTGAACAAGATGGAATTTTGACTGAATTAAATACGAAAGGAGGTAGTTTGCCAATATCCTTTCGTACACACATGATAAACACACGCTCACGATGTTGCGGGATACCCAAATAATGAGGACTGAAAATTACCGGGTCCGCATTAACATAATATCCTGCATCAACAAGAGAATCATATATCGTTTTCCAAGTGTTACCATGATCATGAGATGCCAGATTTCTAACATTCTCCAGCAAAGCATATTTCGGCTTATGATGATTTATAATCCGTATAATATCAAAGAATAGTGTGCCTTTTGTAGCATCTGCAAATCCTAATCTATTACCTGCTTTAGAAAATGCCTGACAAGGAAACCCTGCACATAGCACATCATGTGGAGGAATCTCTTCTGCTCTAACTTTAGTTATATCACCATCCGGTCTGATCCCATAATTTACCTCGTATGTTTTACGGCAATCAGGATCTATATCACAGGCATACAGACATTCTCCACCAAGTTTAGACATACCCTGATGGAAGCCGCCTATTCCACAGAACAGGTCAATATAAGTGAAAGTTCCGATTGGAAATTTAATCTCGTTATTTTGCATCGAATCGCCCTTTCAGAACTACAAAGATAGCAAAAAAACGATATTAATCTACCTGCAAAATCGAAAAAATAGCAAATATTATACTTTATAACTATTATATTGTATTAAATGTTAAGTGTTAGGAAGGGTAAGTATATAAAATACAATACTGCCCGACTAAGTGGCAGCATCGACTTGGACTTCTTTTAGAGTGCTAACCGAATATTGCACAGAAGCAGCAACCATTCCGCAACTTTTCCAAAGAAAATTTGTTATTTTAATAAAATAGTCGTAATTTTGCGACACAATCAGCTCATCAACCACGTAGTTGAAGGAGTTACGGAGGCGGCCTTAAAAAGTTAGCCTCTTGCTTTTTTTATGGACTCCTGAACAGCCTCAATCAATTCGTCGGGAGTATTTATTTTCTTACCTTCTCCTTTTTTCCATTCCTCATATTCCTTTAACTTTTTTAGAGATTGGTGGCGGTACTCTGATAGAAAAGCGGTCCACAGCAATACATACGTTTCTCTAACTTCCAATACCACAAAGTAGGTTTCTCCTTCTGTTTCGAGAGCGATACAGACTCTGTTCTTTGAACGCTGTCGGGTCTGACGCCAAAATTTTAAATCCCACTTCTTAGCGTTTTCTACCGTTGGTTTTGCCCACGGCATACATTCACATCTCCTTAGATCTGGAGTTCTTTCATTCTCAACTTTGCCCTCATGGGTCATATGATAGAAGGTATATGCCCTATCTTGAAAGATTGGATTAAATTTCAAAGCAAGCTTATGAGAGCCAAAATAGGCTTTATTCCTGATGAAGTCTCTTTCAAACACAGCATAGACCGCATCAATATAACTCTTGTAGTCCCCACCATAATCTTCAAGGTAGATCTTCTCCGGTAACTGGTCGTAATCTATCATTTAGTTTGGTGCCAAATAAAAATATTGAACTTATCTTCTCGATACAGTGTGCTCCTTTGAAGAGAATATCCCGAAAGCTGTTTTATTCTCTCAATTATACGAAGTTTGGAGACACTACCATTTAGTTCTCTATGCACATAAGACATTGCACCTATAAATAAATCAGTTAAAGCGACCAATTCAAGTTCATGAGAGCGAACCTGTTGTACGCGACGTATTATGTTACGATCGTAGTCATAATGGTTACGGCATAGACACTCATGAAGTTTTCTTACTTTCTCTTCTCCACGTGTATCCTTTATATCAAGGTAAATATTATAATGGTCTCCCGGTTGAAGCAGAGTTTTTAGAAGACCAAAATAACTTTTGTAGTAAAACTCATCATGAGTCTGTCCGTATACTTCATGCCTAAGCAGACTTTTATCTGGAATTACGAGGGTGCGAAAATGAAGATCAGTATTTGAAAAGAAATATTCTACAAGTTCAACGTAGAAATTTAGTTTATTTCTTGATATCTTATTCCATTTTACTTCGTATTTTGGACTAAGATCATGTTTCTTTTTTATCTGCCTTATCTGGCGTGCAATCTCCTTTCGCTTGGAATCAGCGCACCAAATTCCACCCAGCACCATCGCCTTTTGGCGATCATGTTCAAGATGACAACTCTCATCACAGTATATGTCGTATAATACATCCATGAGTTTATATACTAATCGCGAAACATTTCATTCATCGGAGTTTCAAGAAGTTGACTCACTCTTCTGAATGTAAAAAGATCAGGCTGACTGGAATTGGAACACAATTTGGAGACTGAACTGGGACTTACACAAAGTTCCGCTGCCAACCATAGGTTTGGTGTCTTGCGCTGGCAAGCATTACCTTTATCCTATTTGTTGGCTTTTTATCCATATCAGATATTTTTACAAATATAATGAAATTTATTCAATGTAATGAATCCTTTGGCTTGAAATTCGGAGTTCTTTTCTTTATTCAGACTTTGAGTCTCGTCAGGCACCATTTTCCCGAGCAAAGTCACTGCGCCCGGAAGGAAGGCCAAGTGCCGCTTCGCTTTCCGTCTCCGACTCCACACTTGTCTTATCCACCCTTAGGG
>CAMWNR010000063.1 GCA_947175665.1 uncultured Porphyromonadaceae bacterium | reverse complement strand
TTCAAGAAGAGCGCAGAAGCAGTTCACAAAACTAACGCTGCCCTCCCCTGCTAATCTCCCGCCACAAAAGTTTTAAGGAGGTTGTGTCGTAAAATACTCGACACAACCTCCTTTTCTATATTCACATATCTATACTTACATAATTATCTATAATGCAGATTATTGTATGATGGTATATTTATCTATGGGTTATAGTCCTGCGTTGCGGAACTGCAGGCACTCTGCTACCTATATTTTGATTCTAACTAAATCTGTCGTTATTTAGAAGCAAATTCGGTAAGGGCTGTTTCGAGGCTGCGGGCAAGTTTGTCGGTCTCTTTGACAAATCGTAGAAGGGTTGCCGAGGGTTCTGCTTCATTGTCTTTAGGGAGATGGATATCAAACATCTGGCAGGCGGCTACAAATGCAAAACTATCTTCAAGTATCTGCGGCCATAAACTCAGATCTATGCGCCCTTGCATTGAGTCGAGCATAAGACTGGTGCGAGATGCTGTGTGAAGCAGTTCTTCGGCTGCTGCTCTTCCGTCTTTACCCCCTCCGGGCGTAAGACGTGTGAGGGTTTCACTACCGGTGATAAATAAATTCAACTGATGCAACAATACCGGAACCATCTTTTTCAGTTTATCATGCTCGGCGGCCTCGTGTAGCCTGCGCTGTTTCTCTCGCTCTGACTCAACATCAATTTCGGACTTCATAGATCCTACCGCATTCAAGAAAAATCCTAAGAGCAACAATCCGCACATCACCTCTATTGCGGTAATGCACTGTGCCCAACCGTGCGCGGGGGTGTAATCGCCAAAGCCGAGGGTAGTTATAGTGACAATACTATAATAGAGCCATGATCCGAAATCAGTACCGGCATTATCCGGTATTCTGAACTGACCGTCGGGAAGCAGCCAATAGAATATTGCAAACACAGGAACCAGCCCGATATATGATAGTATCCATATCACCGGACGCACGTTTGACACAACGTGCCAGAAATGTCTTAATCTGTCAGTTAATTTCATATCCGTTATGTTTTTCATAGTTTTGTACTATTCTAACATTTTTTCGGATATGAGGGTTTAAATCTTTGATCCAAATCGTATATGCTCTCTACGACTCTGGCATTAACATTTTGAAGTACACGCCAAAAGTTTTGTGTCAAACTTTTGGCGTACACTTCAGAAAGGAGAGGCTCTTGGTAGTTTATGGTTATTGTTCCAATGAGTTTTCCTTGAGTAAAAAATCATAAATGCTCATTATGGTAGTTCCGGCTTCTGTGCGAATAATCGGAGTTTCTTCGCCTACAATAATAATCTTTTTGAATGAATCACCAATATTACGTAATGATGCTTCTTCTTGTCTAAATTTTTCTTCGTCCGGCATACGATAGGCCGACTGAATATAATATCGTTTACTTCCGAGATTACAAACAAAATCTACTTCAAGTTGAACCCGTACACGCTTATTATCTTCGGTTCTTCGCTGTATAGGAACCACCCCAACATCAACATTGAAGCCCATAATTCGCAACTCGTTGTAGATTAGATTTTCCAATAAGTGAGTAAATTCCGGCTGTCTGAAGTTAAGGCGAGCATTGCGTAATCCTTCGTCTATAAAATAATATTTGAAAGGACTTTCAATGTATTTCTTACCTTTGATGTCATAGCGGCTTGCCCTCTCCATAATGAAAGAATCACAAAGGTATTCAAGATACGATGAAATCGTTTTATTTCCTACCTTTTCGTGTTTGACGCTTTCAAATGAATTCGCAAGTTTTGTCGGATTGGTCAAACCTCCAATAGAGGATGCCAATATATTAAGCAACTCATCAAGAACTTCTGTATTCCGAATTTTGTAGCGGTCAACTATATCTTTTTTATATGTGTGTTCCATAAGACTCTTAAGGAACTCTGACTTTTGTTCATCTGTGTCTAATAACACAACTTGGGGCAATCCTCCGAATAACATGTGGTGATTCAGAGCATTTGTCATAGATAGACCGCTAACCGGATAATACTCGCTGAAACTCAACGGATGCACTTTAATTTCATATCCCCGACCTCTGAATGTAGTTATTACGTCCTTCGACAGAAACCTTGCGTTACTTCCGGTAACATACACATCCACATTCTTTATATGGAGATAACTGTTCAGCACATCCTCAAATTCTGGGACATGTTGAATTTCATCGATCATCACATAATAATCTTTTTCATCAGTTATCTTGGAATCAATATGCTCAAGTAGGACATCGGGGTCTCTTAAGTATTTATTACGCCTATCTTCAAGGTTAATATTTATTATGTGATCGTCCTCTACACCTTGGCTTTTAAGCCACTCTGCATAAAGGTCGGACAAAAGGAATGACTTGCCACAGCGTCTTACACCTGTAACAATTTTTATCATGCCGTTATGACGGCTCGATATAAGTTTCTGAAGATATGTAGGTCTATTAATTATCATGACTATTACTAAAAAGTGTGCCTTGTCACACTTTTTAGTAATGCTAAGTTAAGCGTTTTATCTGAGACTGCCAAATATTTGCATAGAAATTCTGTTTTATCCAACAGTCCTTTCATTAAGACTCATATTACATAAATCAAGGAACAAAAAAAATTACATGATTTTTTTTGCATTACCACTTTTAAGAAGTAAGTTAAAAACTAACTTAAACAGTATCAATGAAAAATTTATGTCAGGCATTCGAAGACGACCCATTCACCTATGAGGGATACAATCCATAGAATTACAAACACCAATGTGCAGGTATTCAGTTTCTTTGATACTATAGGGTTTATTCGCGCTACACTTACGGCTACCACATTAATAAAGGCCGCCATAAACATAAAGAATACATCAAAAAATTCCCACCACACGGTTCGCAACCTGAAGGTCACCACCAACACTATTATGGCTACTGCCAGGGCAAACCATGCAGTGCCTTTACTCTTTAATATGCTTCCCATTACTATCTGTTGTGAAGTGCTTTTATTCTTATTTTAAGCATGCGATACACTATAATTATCATTACTCATAATTCACGAAAATAATAATTCTTACCGTATATGGCATTACTTATCTGTAAATCTTTATACCGTATGGTTTTTCGGATTCACCATATATCTGCACAAAATAAAATCCGGTAGGTTGTGCCTCTATATTTATATTTATTACGTTTGTACCTTTATACGTCTGACGGCCGAGTTGTTGACCGGTGAGCGAGTAAATAAACGCAACCTTGCCATTTTCGGGTAACGTCACCTCATAGTGTCCTCCTCCGATACCTCTTACGATGGGTTGGGTGACTTCTAACTCTTCTGCCACTCCACGTATCTGTGATTCGAGGGCCGAGTGCTCAGCCAGGATCGACTCTATATATTCAAATGGCTCTTCCTCTTTTATGTTATCATCTATTGGTGACAGCCGCCCTAAGCCGGCTATCATCCGGTCGCCAAGATACTCCGAGGGCATAAGGCGCAATAACCAGGTATTCAGTCGATCTAATCTTATCCGGTAATAATCTCCGGCTTTACCATATATGGTAGCGGGGGTAAGATTGTTTTTCCAGTTTATATATCCTATCGCTACATCTCCATCTGTCTGCAGTTGATTATCTATAAGATCCTGCCATTGTGCCGGAGTATAAAACATCGAGTACTTACCGCTTTCATTGTAAGTATCATCGTCAAGTATCTCCTCCAATATTTCTTCACTCTCTTCGATACTCAGTTTGGGATCGGTGGCTTCATATTTCGCCTCAAGAATCTCGCTGATATATTCACCGTAATTTTCCCAACTCTTTACGGCCTCTTCAGGCTCTCTCGAGTCATAACGTATCATCTCGATATCTTTGGCATAACTCTCAAGCCACCCTTTTTCTCCTTCTGATAACTTGTCGGGATCAAACGATGATTTGCGACTATATCCCAATATGGGGAAAGTCTTATTTTCAGCAGAGATTATCACAAAACCTCCACGCGGTGAGTTGTATACATAAAATGGCGTAAACAAGCGATCGGTAGTGAGACGCTTCCCGTTGTATACATACTTTACCGGTGCTGTGACCTCATTGTACATCTGATTGAAGAATTGCTGAGCCTTGGCTTTCGCTTCTTTCTGACTCACCGTCTCGGCCTCAGCCACATTTATGACTGAAAACAACATAAGTATTACCGCATAGTACTTAATTGTATGCAGATTTTCTTTTAATATTTTATTTATTCGCTTGATTTCCATATAACTAAGAATGGTAAGCGGAAAATTATATATTTCCACTTACCATTATAACGATTATTTTATGATATTTATTCCCGCAGATGTAAGATTTTTTTACACGCTTTTGCGGTTCAAATATAATTTAGACTGCTATCCACAAAAATATTAAGCAGGGGTCTTAACCTTCGGCTGATTCTACCTCGGCCATTTCGGTTTCTTGCTTTTCTGAAGCACTCTCTGTTACGTTGGGGAGTTCAAGGCCGAGATGCTTTTTCTTATCAACTATCTTAAGGTATAAGCCGATAAAGAGTGCCGCTACACCAAGAGCAGCAAGCATTACAAGCGCCCAGGTATAATTGTAACTTACAGATGCCACCTCTTCTGTCATGCGTCCGGCTGCCACTTCGGCTTCTATATCAGTATTTGTAGAAGTCAGTACTTTACCTATCAACATAGGGAATAACCATAGGCCGATATTCTGTATCCAGAATATCAATGCGTATGCAGAACCGATAATTTTTGCATCTACCAGTTTGGGAACTGACGGCCAGAGTGATGCCGGCACAAGTGAGAAGGATGCTCCCAGTACCAGAATTGTGATGTATGCCACTATCACACCTCCGAGTGCATTACCCTTAAACATCGGGAGTACAAATGCAAAGGTAAGGTGACAGGCTATGAGTAACAGCGAACCCAATACAAGCATTGAGGCGGCTTTACCTTTGTAGTCTACATATTTGCCGAGAATCGGAGTGATACCTACGGCCAACAGGGGGAATACAGCAAAGATCGCTCCCGCACTCTGCTTCTGGTATCCCATCCAGCAGTATACTACAAGTGAGATGATGGATATGGCAAATAAGGCCACTTTCATCACTTTCTGCTTGGCAAAGTTTCCGGCAAATGCTGTAGCCGCTACTATGAGCATTATCACATATTGTATGTAGGTTACACTATCCGTAGCCCAGAATGAATCTGCAGGTAGAGGGTTGAACTCAATGTTACACTGCAACATATTGACAGCATATTTCTGGAAGGGGAAGATTGCAGAGTAATACAGCACACAAAGTAAGGCCACGAGCCAGAATCCGAGACTCGACAGTATCTTTCCAAGGTCGGAAATCTTAAAGGGATCATCTTTTTCTTCCGCTTCACCGGTCTGCTCATCAAGTTTCTTATCCATAAAGAAGTATACGATAAACATGATTAGCGCAATCATGAGCAGTACTACACCGAATGCAACCGAACGGCTTACATTTACTGTGCCTCCCATCTCGGCAAACATCGGCGAGAATATCATACATGTAGCCACACCAAGTCGGGCCAGTGCCATCTCCGAACCCATAGCCAGCGCCATCTCTCTACCTTTAAACCATTTCACGATACCGCGACTCACTGTAATACCGGCCATCTCTACACCGCAACCGAATATCATGAAGCCTACCGCTGATAATTTGGCTGATGCGGGCATACCTTCGTAAAACGGTGATACACCTAACTCGTCAAAAATCGGTATGTAATTAAGATGATTGGTAAACCATACATCGGCCGCTGAGCCTATGAATCCATCGGTAAGTGCATACCAGTTTATAACCGCGCCTATCAGCATTACTCCTCCTGAAAGTATGGCTGTAAATCTTACACCCATCTTGTCGAGAATTATTCCGGCAAATATGAGGAAGAAGATAAATACGTTGAGGAATGTTTCTGATCCCTGCATCGTACCGAAGGCCGTGGAATCCCAACCTCGGGTTGATTGCAAAAGATCCTTGATGGGTGATAACACATCCATAAAGACGTATGAACAGAACATCGCAAAGGCGAGCAGACCGAGAGCACTCCATCTTACCCACGCTTTGTCGCGAAGCAGTTCGCCTTTCTTTCCGGTTATACCGGCTGTTGTAGTTGTTGTCATTACGATATTAAGTTAGTTATAATTTCAAATCTCAAATTTAACTATTATTTTCCTGTTTTTAATTAGTTTGGTTCGGTTTTTATTATCTTTTTTATAAAAAAAGCGGATTCCACTTGCGCAGAATCCGCTTCTTATTGTAACTTGAGTTATTTTTTACTCAATTCATGTCTATGCCATCTGCATCAGATCTCCTTATTATGCTCAAGAAGGAGGGTCATCGACGGACGGTCGCAGATCTCTGCAGGACCGAAGTACTGAATAGGACCGGGGTACTGATAGAGAGTATTAAGTGCCAGAGTCTCACGCATTGATGCATATTTGAGATACGGACGACCATTGAGGTTTACGAGCGCTTTCTGAATTACAGGCTTCATCTGACCGTGACGACGCTCCATATTCATCATCATTGTGATAGGTATACCGCCTGCAACCCAATTTTCTGTGCTGTCGGTGAGATTACGTACACTTGACATGTAACCGGTCAGACCGCTGTTGATAAGCATTGCTGCGTTAAATCCGAGAGCGTATGTGTAGTCTGCATCAAAGTTGGTGGGATCTGCACAACGACCTTCATAACCGAAGAAGTGGTGCTGGGCTGCAAACTTACCGCTATATTGACCATCTTCAGCCATCTCTTCAAGACGTTTTGCCACCATCTCACTCAGCAGACTTTCAGTCTCGATAAGAGATACCTGCACGTTGCCGTGGCTGTCGCGATCAAGGCTGAGTTGAAGTGCGATGTGCTTCGGAAGTGACTTGTAGAGTTCTGCACATTCGGGTGAAAGGTGTGAGTGGATTACCTGAAGTTTTTCCATTTCGTCAAGACCTTCAAGTTCCTCTGCGTGATCTACAAGGATCTCATTGAGTTCGGCGATGAGTTTCTTCATCGAGGGGATAAACTCGATAAGACCTTCGGGTACGAGTACTGTACCGAAATTCCATCCGAGTTTCGCTCTCTCAGCCACTACATAGCAAATCTGACTTACGATATTGTCAAGAGTCATGCGCTTGGCAGCAACTTCTTCAGAGATAAGACATACATTGGGCTGGGTCTCAAGTGCACACTCGAGTGCGATGTGTGATGCTGAGCGACCCATCAGTTTGATGAAGTGATAGTACTTCTTGGCCGAGTTACAGTCGCGCTGTATATTACCGATTACCTCGGAGTATACCTTACATGCAGTATCAAATCCAAATGAAGTTTCTATCCATTCGTTCTTAAGGTCACCATCGATAGTTTTCGGCACGCCGATAACCTGTACATCTGCTCCTTTAGCCTTGTAATACTCTGCAAGTACGGCTGCATTAGTATTGGAGTCATCACCACCAATGATTACTAATGCCTTGATATTGAGTTCCTTAAGAATCTTAAGACCTGCATCAAACTGCTCGGGAGTCTCAAGTTTGGTACGTCCGCTACCTATGATGTCAAAACCACCGGTGTTGCGGTATTCCTTGATATAACCGGCAGTAAGTTCCATATATTGGTGATTGATAAATCCTGAGGGACCCATCAGGAAGCCGTATAGACGACACTCTTTATTAAGACTCTTGATACCGTCAAAGATACCGCTTACTACATTGTGTCCACCGGGAGCCTGACCACCTGAGAGAATGATACCTACGTTAAACGGTTCTTCTACTCGCTCGGGTTTTTCGTTACGCTCAAACTCTACTACGGGGAGACCGTAAGTATTGGGGAAGAGAGCCTTAATTTCAGCCTGATCCGCTACTGATTCTGTAGCCTTACCGACTTTCAGTTTTACAGGACCCTGCAAAGCCTTGGGGAGTTTAGGCTGATATTCAGCCCTTACTCTTTGAAGTGCACTTTTTTTCATTTTACTATTATAAGTCTATCTTGAGAAAATTATCTTTCTTACCTGTAATTGATCTCAAATCGCTTGGAGATCATATTTGAACACACAAAATTAATACTTATTTATTGAATTATCAATATCTTTTAACACTCTTTTGCAGTCAGAATCTTATCCTATCGAATTTTTTTCTTCCTTATGGCGATCGTGTACTGAGGAGTAATTAACCGACCTGAAAAGAGGTTTCTTGTACCTTTTTTACTGATTTAATTATAATTTTTGCCTTATGGTAACAATATCTTACATTTTTTTCTTAATTTTGTTAGACTCCCAACCTCATTATAATATTAAAACCAACTCATGGTCTGATATGCGACCTTGGTATTAACATTTTCTGCAGTATTGGGACTATAAACTATTATCTTATATACTCTACCATATTTATATATGAATATTAAGAAACTATTTGTCAAAAGCGCTTCGCTTCTATGCTTGTATGCTTCATGCTTGGGAATCGCAAATGCCGCTCCTTTAGCACCTGATCAGGCTATGCAGGAGGCTCTTAAATTTTTAGGAAAGAATAATTCCTCTTCTTTCAAAACTCCGGCTGTGATGCCGCTGGCATATTCAGCAGTTGATGATGAACTGCCGCTGTATTATATCTTTAATCACGACAACGGCTTTGTTATTACTTCGGCTGATGACAGACTACCGGCTATTCTCGGCTATTCGGATTGTGGGAAGTTTGACATAAATAATATTCCTGACAATTTCAAGTGGTGGCTGTCTGAGTATTCTCGCGAAATAGCCGGTTATCTCCCTACTGCACCGGAGGTATTGCCGGAACTTAGCACCCGTAAATCTGCCCCTCGCGCCCCAATCGCTCCCCTTACCAAGACAACATGGAATCAGGGAGAACCGTATAACAATGATTGCCCTCTCGTAAATGGTCAGCGCAGTGTAACCGGGTGTGTGGCAACCGCAGTGGCTCAGATTATGAAATTTCACAAGTGGCCCGAACGACCCGTAGGCTCTAATGCCGGTGTATCTTTCAGCGGTACTACCTACGATTGGAACAACATGATTGATTCTTACGAAAAAGGGAATTATAGCAGTACTCAGAGTGCCGCTGTCGCAAAACTGATGCGTCAGGTCGGAGCCGCGGTTAATATGCAGTATTCCCCCTACTCTTCAGGCGCTTATGATTATGATGTGCAGATTGCATTAGCCAAATATTTTGGCTACTCACCCGCTCTGACTTTCCACTGGAGAGATTATACCCCCATGAAGGAGTGGATCGAAATCGTATATGCCGAACTCGCCGAGGGCAGACCTGTATATTATAGCGGTTCTTCTTCTGAAGGTGGCCATGCCTTTGTGTGTGATGGATATTCTGAAAATGATTATTTCCATTTCAATTGGGGATGGGGTGGCTATGAAGATGGCTACTTTTTGCTTAGCGCATTAAATCCGGCCTCGGGCGGCGCAGGTAGTTATGAGGGTGGATATAATTCCGGTCAGTCTATAATAACCGGTATCACTCCTGAATCTTCTGTCGCTGCTCGTAATCCTACTCAGTCTGCATTTTTAGCCAATGGAGGATTATACTACAATTTTTTGGAGAAACAGTTTCAAATCAAAGGTGGCGGCCAAGGTGTGAACCTCATGTATAACCCCTTAGGTTACGCTCAGACTCTTGAATTTGCATTAGAAGCCGTAAGTACAATGACCGATGAAGTTGTCGATTATTTTGATCTCGGTGAGAATACTGTAAATTCTTTCTATGGTTTTTCTGCCTTCACCCTCGATGAAATGCAACCCCTCCCTGACGGCTCTTACCGTCTCTACATCGTTTATCGTAAAAAAGGTGATGATTGGAGTCGCGTCGGAATCCCTCTCGGAATGCAGAATTATGTAGCACTCTCTGTCACTAACGGGGAGTATACTTTCTCCAACAATGGTCCTGATTCGGATTATATGCCGCATCTTATAATTGATAATCCGCAATTACCCTCTCTATTTTATGCCGAGACCCCGATCGCTTTTCACTTACCTATATTAAATGTGGGTGACGGTGATTTTATGGGCCAGATAGGTATTACACTGACTGACAAAAACAACGCATTTGGCGATATAGGGTCTTATACCGAGACCATCTCCGTACCTGCAAAGAGTTTTCTTAACCTGCCGGTTTCTATTACCGAAGGGTTAGCAGCAGGCACCTACAATATTTCTATAATGGATAATGATGGCAATGAATATGCCGAAAATATCTCTCTTGTCGTATCAGATAAGTCTCTTCCCTATCCGGCTACGGCAGACAACAATTTCTCTGACCTTACACCATATTTTTACACTTCCGGCACTAACACATCTATATATTATACCGTTTCCAACTCTTCTATCGAACCGAAACGGTATAATATAACTTTTGAATTTTTAGATGCCAATACACTTGAACATGTCAGGTACTTCCCCTACACATACACCGTTACAGCACCCGGGCACTCAAATGTACGTTTAAATATCCAACCAGCCAACTTTGCGCTGACACCCGGATATTACCTATATCGTGTTACCGACAGAAACGGCACTCCTCTCTCTCCCCTCTATCCTCTGATAGTTGAGTCTTCGGTTCAGACTTCCAGCAGTGGCCTTTCTTACATCATCACCGACAGCAACGCTAAGGAAGTGGTTATTGTTTCTCCGGAAGAGGGTCCCTACACTCAGTTTACTTACGTACCGAATACACTCTTCGGTTATAATGTAAAGGGGTTACGTGCCGATGCTTTTGCATTTTTCCAGGGTCAGACTGTCAACCTTGATTCTGCCATCACACGGATACCTAACGGAGGTTTTTACTGCGCGAAATCATTGTCAACGCTTAAACTCAGCGCACCCCAAATGGTGACAGCAATGAACCAGTCATTTAATGCCGAAAATTCTAAAAATTGCTGGCTTAAGATTGAAGATTCGTTGGTAGAGCAGTACGTAAACAATTCCGTTTGGCAAAACTTCAAATACCCTTCTTGGAAATTCAATCTATCTGACATCACTATCAGCAGTAATTCCTCAACGGGATATATGAAGGAGTCAGACTCTGTACTGTATGTAAATCCCACAGAATCGTTCGAACTGATTCTCAATAGTAATACGGGCAAAAATATCCGTTACGATATTGCCATCAACGGCAAAATCACAATTAGTGGTGTGGCAGCATCGGGAAAAACTATCATTGAGGTACCTGCTCTTGGAGAAAGAGCCTCAGGCGTAATCACGGCAATACCTACCGATGATGCTGTAAGTGTAGAGGAGATCTACGATGATGTACCCTCTAATTCGAACCTCTATAGTATTGATGGTCAATTGCTCATCATCAATGCTACCGAAAGTGATCTTAAAGACCTCCCTTCAGGATTATATATTTACGGTAAATCAAAATATCTGGTACCATAAAATCAAAATATCTGGTACACTTAATGATCGGTCTTGATAGGCACATTTCCTCATAAATAAAAGAGAATTAGATACTTAAGTATCTAATTCTCTTTTATTTATAATCAATCATAATATTAAGATTTAATTTCCACGCAAAAATTCATTAAAATATTTGCACAATTCAAAACAAAACACTAACTTTGCAGAGCAAAACGGAAATAAACCTCAAATTTAAGGTTTAATTTAAGCAGAGTATTACTCTTGATTAAAACAAGATAAGACTAACTTAAAAGTAAATAAAATCCGTTAGCAAACATACTTATTGGGTTCCATGTCCGAGTGGTTAGGTACCGGTCTGCAAAAC
>CAMWNR010000062.1 GCA_947175665.1 uncultured Porphyromonadaceae bacterium | reverse complement strand
ATCTCACCCAACTTGATCTCTCTAATAATCCTATACTTCATTACGCAGATATCCATAACAACGATCTCACCCAACTTGACATCTCAAATCTCAAGCAATTAAACTGGCTGAATGTGCGCCAGAACCGACTCCAGTCTCTTGATGTGAGGGGACTTCCATGGCTGGAGACGCTTTTAATTCAGGAGAATCCGGGAAAAGACAACATTTTCCAACTGATACTGGGAACTGATCAAGAGATAACCATCCGCCCTGACTCATGGGTGTGTGGATCCGGCTACGTGACTACGCAATGGATTAGAAAGTAATAGGACGAGATTTCCAGAAGATAATTAAGTCAGCCTCATTCCAACATATCATCTCAGATTACAGGCCGTACCGGCGCCCTCCGTGGTGCCGGTACGCTCTTTTTCGGATGGGGTCTAAGAGGGATGAGGGTTTGGACGGGGGTAAAGGGAAGGGGAGGGTATATATATAACGCAGAAAGGGCGTGTCTACAGACAGGCCCAGTTCTAAGTCACACTCATTAAATAGCTTTAAAACAATTATTATGAAAGTGTTGCCACTTTCCATTATTACGACCTTCACAGGCCCTTTAATGCTCTATAATATTGCTCTTTGCTTGTTGTGTATAACAACTAACCAATCATTAGCTCTATTGCACTGCAAAGTTAATAATGATTTTAATTATTTGCAACATCTCTTCAAAAAAAAATATTAAAAAATGTGAAAATAGGGGGTGATTTTCTCTTTAGTGGGGTTAAACCTGCTATTCTTCCTATATTTTAAGTAATTTTGCATCATCATATAGGTATAAAGAGACTTTTTCTTAAGGTAAAATGAGTATTGAAAATTCGTTTTTATTTGCTATTGAGGTTGTAGGCACTATCGCTTTTGCTATAAGTGGTATACGTCTGGCGGCATATAAGCATTTCGATCTGTTTGGGGCTTATACTATCGGGTTGGTCACCGCTACGGGCGGAGGTACTCTCCGAGATGTAATGCTTAACCTCCCCGTGTTCTGGCTGCAGACTCCGGTGTATCTGGCCGTAACAGCAATCTCGCTATTAATAGTGGTGATTTTCAGGAAAATGCTGGTGAGTCACGATAAACTCCTCTTTACGTTTGACGCTATCGGTCTGGCTCTCTTTGTAGTTATCGGGATTCAGAAGACACTCGCAGTTGGTTACCCGATGTGGGCCGCGATTATAATGGGTACTATCACCGGTTCGTTTGGTGGTGTAATCCGCGATATTCTGATCAACGAAGAACCGCTCTTTTTCCGCAAAGATATCTACGCTACCGCCTGTATAGCCGGGGGTGTGGTTTACTGGCTAATAGCCTCTCTCGGTTACAACGGAATAATGCAGCAATCCGCCTGTGCCGTAACGGTTATTCTCCTCCGTATCTGTGCTCTCCGCTTCAACTGGGCGTTACCCGTCATCAGTTACACCCCGCGCACCAATCCCCGTCCCGGCGACGACATAAAAAAATCCTGACACCTTGGAAAAAATGGCAAAAACCGAACAGATTAGTCACAATTTACCGAACGGATCAGTCACAATTTGCCGAACGGATTAGTCATAATTTACCGAATGAATTTGTCACAATTTGCCGAATAGAAATATAATTATTAAATCAAAGGCGGCAATCCGAACGACACCAACCCGATATTTTATCGATCCGTCAATAGCCACCGCGGCCTTAAGAATAGGACCCGATGATTTGATGAAAGATCTGAAGGCCTTCGGATTTATATTTGAGACTCTATGTGTAAGAGATCTTAGAGTTTATGCGGAGAGTCTGGATGGAGATGTATATCACTTTCGGGATAGTAATGGGCTGGAATGTGATGCAGTGATACATCTGCGAAATGGTCGGTTTGGATTGATAGAGATAAAATTAGGTGGGGACAAATTGATTGAAGAAGGAGTTAGAAACCTTAAAAAACTGGAGCAAGTCTTAGATGAGTCAAAGGTTGGAAGTCCATCATTTCTGATGATTCTTACTGCGGTAGGTCAATTCGCATATCGAAGGGAAGATGGGGTGTATGTAGTGCCTATAAGTTGCCTACGTAATTGAGATGGGTCTTAAATGATACCTATATTCATAGTCAAAAATTAAAAAGCCGACCGAAGGAGGTTATATGCCGAGGAGGGTGCGGGCTGCGGAGACTGTTGAGGCGATTCCGTCACGGGATTCGAGGTTATCTGAGTTGAGGCGGTGAGCGGCAAGATTATAGTAGGGGGCACGTTCCGCCTTGTGTGCTTCGATGAAAAGAGGTAATTCCTCACACGACTTGTCTCTCACTATCGGTCGGACGGTTTTGGCTGTAAGCAGTCGGCGCACCGTGCATTCAGTAGAGGCATCCAGCAGTAGGGTCACTCCGGACTTATTCATATACTCCATATTGTCGTGAAAACAGGGAGTCCCGCCACCGCAACTTATGATCACATCGCAAAATTCACCCACTTCGCGCAGCATTTCAGCCTCTATGCGACGAAACTCCTCTTCACCCTTTTCTGCAAAAATTTCAGATACCGATTTGCGAAACCGTTGAGTGATATAAAAATCAAGATCTATGAAGTCTCTGCCGGTAGCGCGTGCCAGCGCTCTGCCCAATGTGGTTTTGCCGCTGGCCATGTATCCTATAAGAAAAATCGTCATATCTACTTATTATTCAGTTTCCAGAGTTTCTCACTACAATTTATTATCCACTTTTCAGAGTTTCTCACTGCCATACACTTTTATACACTTTGCGCAAAGAATCTACGTATGGCAGCATAAGGGTTTTGCGCAGATTTTTAGGTGTAAGAACATTTCTGTAATATGGTGGCAGGGTATTGCGATAATCAGTCCATTCCTTGTAGCGGACGTATTCGCGATCGAGCAAGCGGAGCCCCTCATTATATGTGGCGGTATCAGCAGGGATAACCCTACGGGAGGACTCCAGTAGAAGCCGTGCCAAGTCGGTGCCCTCATAGCAGGCGGAGTCGGACTCGTAAAAGTTTTGAAACTCCCATATCTCAGGGGGATAGTTCCACAGAATTACACGTGCTATCCGCATTGCATCTTTCGGGCGTCCGGCATTTAACAGTCTGCCGCCTAATCGTAGCAGCCCAACCCGTTGAGCAGTAATCATCGGGCCGAAAGTAGCATCGGCATATACACCTCGCGATACATATTCGGGGCGCATACCGCTACGTGACTGCAAGCCCTTAACGTAATCATTTTCCAGAATGGCAGAGATTGTATCGTCAGGCGCGTTATAGACCAGCCGTCTGGTATGCAGCGTACGAGTGGTAAAGGGATAAGTACCCGCGTAATCGCCGGCACTCAGGGATGATTGCCAGTATACAGGTCGCGGTGCCGGCGATGCGGCGTTAGATGCGATGATGTCAAGTGCTGCAAGTTGACGCAGACTCATATATGAAGAGGCTGAGGCCACGGCGGCCGAGCGGATGTAAAGCGAGTCAGTATCACCCGGAATTGCTATCCGCAACAGGGGAGGGAAATGATACCCGCGTCCCTTGGCCGAACGCAACCGTATGGCTGTCAGAGCATCTACGGCACCGATACTGTCTTGAAGAGTCGGGATAAGCGGAGAGGGTTTATAGTAACTTACATTCAGGTCTCCGTAGCCGAGAAGATTGGGATTTGACTGCATTCTCAGGGGCACTCTCCCTTCGCCCGGTATAAGGAGTTGCTTTACATACCAGGGGGTAGAGAGATATGCGGTGTTAATCACTGTCACATCGCGCCGTATGCCACAAACCTCCTGCGCCCACCATAGGGGGAAGGTAAAGTTGTCGCCATTGGTAAAGAGGATAGCGTTCGGTTCGAGAGATTCAAGAAGGTTGGCCGAAAAATCAGTTACACCTCTGCGCCCGGAGCGGTCATGATCATCGTAGTTCTGCCCCAGCATCCACAAGGGTATAAATATTGCTATCGCCAATGCCAGGCCGCGGTATACTTTACGCCAGATCGGAATATCAAATAATCGCGACATGAATCTCCAGCGCTTAGGATACCAGGTGAGCATGCCGTATATTCCGGCCGAGATCCAGACTGTAAAGGCCCAGAAAGAACCCAAGAATGAGTAATCCCGTTCGCGGGGTTCGCGCGGAGACTGATTCAGGTAGAATACAATCGCTACCCCTGTCATTAAGAACAGAACGGTAATTACAGTATTGGCCCGGTCGCCTGTACGTCCGCGAGATTGAAGCACAAACATACCTAATATGCCGAATAGGAGAGGGAGCAGAAAGTACCGGTTATGGCCTTTGTTTTCACTACCGATCTCTTTAGGGAGAGCAGATTGCGGGCCTAACATCGCGTCATCAATCACCGGAAAACCGGTTATGAAATTGGCGTGTTCCACTTCGCCGGTGGCGAAGCGGTCATTCTGTTTTCCGGCAAAATTCCATAAGAGGTAACGCAGATACATATAACTGATCTGGTAACCTGCAAGATACTTCAGATTCTGCCAATAAGTAGGGCGCATCTCCATCTCCCTGAATCTTTTTCCGTCGCTCCCTAATTTCCCCACAGGCTTACCTGCCGGGTCGAAAGCATAAGAAACTTTCACCGGTGTCATTGTCCCGGAGGTCATTCCGGCCCAGTCTGCGTAGCACGCTATATCTGCCGCATCAGCACTCGTAATACGGGGGAGAAGCATATTGAGTTCGGGGGTATAGATTACTTTTGATGCGCGGTCATAACAATGGTAGCGAGGTTGAGCGGAGGCGGTATCGCGTGTGTAGAGATTATGCCGGTACTCGCGGGCTATTTTAGAATAAGTGGGGGTAGAGTCGGCTTTAAACTCTTCGATGCGCATCGGACGCGAGTAAGGTGTACGTCCGTAAAAAAGCGGGGTAGATCCGTATTGATCTCTACCCAGATAACTGCTTAGCGAGAATATGTCGGTCGGTGCCCCTTCGTTCATAGCCGGCATGGCTGCTGCGCGAAGAGGTATGAGCATATAGCAGGCATAACCGGTTAGCAGCATGGCCGGTATCCAGGATAATGTGACGGTGCGCGGTGAGAATCTCCGCTTACCCTGCATCATCATCGGTATCCCCCATGTGAGGCATATCGCAATTAACCAGAATAAGATTATACCCGAGTGGTAAGGGAGATGGAGGGTATTGACACACCACAATTCGAGTATACCGGATAAGGATAAAACGCCCGGCATCATGCCGAGCAAAATTATCCCCACCATACCCGAAGCACCGATCAGTGTAACCCAGAAGCGCCAAAAACCCACCGGTTTGCGATGACGGCGAAACAGCCATATCATAGCCAGAGCAGGAATGGTGAGGAGGTTTAATTGATGCACACCGATCGAAAGTCCCAGCAGGTATGCAATCAGTATCAACTCCCTGCGCGCCAGGCTCCTGTCGGGAGTCAGCGCCCACCCTAACATCAGTCTTACGCTCAAGGCGGTCAGAAAGAGAGAGAATGCATAAACCTCAGCCTCGACCGCTGAAAACCACGGTGAATCGCTCCAGGCAAAGGTCAGCCCACCGCTCAGAGAGGCTATGGCGGGAACCCATTTAGCCCATCCGTGCTTGCGTCCCGGTGATATTATAGAGAATAGTAAAAATAAAGACGAACCCAATAAGGCCGCGGCCAGAGCGGTAAAAAGAGCGGACGAAGCATTGACCGCCCAAGCCATATATGCGGGATTACCTCCCCCGAAAAGAGAAAAAATGCGAGCGGTAAGAGTCCAGAACGGATTGCCCGGAGGGTGACCTACCTCCATACGGATAGCCGTAACCAGATATTCCGGGCAGTCCCAGAATGATGCATCCGGCTCAAGTGTAAGAAGATATACGGTCAGCGCACCCAAAAAAGAGATGAGTGAGACTGCCCGCCGTAATCTCCGTCGGTCTGACAAAGTAGAATTTTTAACATAATTCATAATGCAAATTTAGAGTAAGTCGGTAATTAAACCAAATTAAACTCCCGGAAAGTGCCGCAACACGTTAGTAATTTTTGGGTAATTGCGGAATAATTGTTACTTTTGCACTAATATGCAACCCATTGAGAAGATACAACATCGGCTGGCTCCGGAATTATCCCGAATGAATGAGATCATACGGGAATCATTGGCTACACCCAATGCGCTGATGAATCAGGTTGTAACAGAGTATCTTAAATCAAAAGGGAAGCAGATTCGCCCGATATTGGTGATGCTGAGCGCTCAGTTTTTTGGGGGTGTTACGCCCGATTCGTTATATGCCGGTGCGGCCCTTGAGATGCTTCACAACGCCTCTCTGATACATGATGATGTGGTAGATGAGACGATGTTGCGTCGTAATCTCCCCACTATCAATGCCGGGTGGGGCAATCATCTGGCGGTACTGGTAGGTGATTTCTTTGTCTCCAATGCGTTGGCGGCAGGTATCCGTACCGGCCATCTGAGCGTAATTACAGCCCTCTCCGAACTCGGCAAGGAGTTGTCGCTGGGTGAGGTAGATCAGATATGCAATGTGCGTGAGCATCATTTTGACGAGCAGAGTTATATCGATATGATCCGCAAGAAGACCGCATCTCTCTTTATGAATTGCGTAAAAATGGGTGGTCAGACAGCCGGAGCAGACGAGGAGCAAATCGCACCGATGGTGACGTATGCCGAGTATCTCGGCTTATGCTTCCAGATACGTGATGACATATTTGATTACTACAACGATACCGCCATCGGGAAGCCTACCGGCAATGATCTGCGAGAGGGTAAAGTGACTCTGCCGCTGCTTTATGCGCTCGCTGCGGCTAAAGATCAGAAAGAAGCCGAAAAATACCGGCAACTCATAATGCGTGGCAATCTTACCACCGAAGATATTGATACTCTTGTTGACTTCGCCAAACGCGAAGGTGGCGTGGATTATGCCTACGATTATATGCGTGCATGTCAGCAGAAGGCCAATAAGATACTTGAGATGTATCCCGAATCGGAATGGAGAGAGTGTTTTGCCGACCTCTTTGAATATATCATAATGCGTGACCGTTAGCACGCTTTTAATATAGCATGGGACTATTACCTTATATGCTCGAAGGAGTTGTAGAAGCCGGTTGTGATGAGGCCGGAAGAGGTTGTCTGAGCGGTCCTGTGGCCTGTGCGGCCGTAATCCTTCCCCCTGATTTCAATTGCCCCGAACTCAACGACTCCAAGCAACTCTCCGAAAAGGAGAGGGAGAGGTTGCGTCCTGTTATCGAAGATGAGGCGCTCGCATGGAGTGTGGTTATGGTGAGTCCGGCCGAGATAGACCGTATCAATATACTCAGAGCATCCATACTCGGTATGCAGAGGGCACTCGACCGGCTGAAGTGGTTGCGGATATTCCCCTCTACATTCAGCAATAGCGTAGAAATAACCGGAGGTGAAGCGGCTGTGCCTGAGCATATACTGGTAGACGGCAATAAGTGGACTCCTTATAAAAATATACCTCACACCACAGTAATACATGGTGATGCCACCTATATGAGTATAGCGGCGGCTTCGATTCTGGCCAAAACATACCGCGATGCGTATATGCGCCGGTTGGCCGAGGAATTTCCCGGCTATGGATGGGAAAAGAATATGGGGTATCCTACCCGACAGCATCGGGAGGCGATTGCCAGTCTGGGTCTTACTCCTCATCATCGTAAATCGTATAAACCGTGTCAACCCTCACTCTTTGATAATCTCTAACTCCTGTAAGAAACTAATCGCTATGGAAGAAAAACGCCTGTTTCTGCTTGATGCTTACGCTTTGATTTTTCGTGCCTACTATGCTCTTATCAAGATGCCGCGTATCACTCACGATGGTTTCAACACCTCTGCGATATTCGGATTTGTCAATACGCTTGAGGAGGTGTTGCGTCGCGAAAACCCTACGCATATTGCCGTATGTTTCGATCCGGCAGGTCCTACCTTCCGTTCAGAGGCGTTTGCCGACTACAAGGGTGAGCGTGAGGCGACTCCGGAAGATATAAAACTCTCGGTGCCGATAATAAAGGATATCCTCAAGGCGTACAATATACCGGTATTGGAAGTAGCGGGATTTGAAGCGGATGATGTAATCGGCACAATGGCCACACGCGCTTCAAAAGAGGGATTTACCACTTATATGATGACCCCCGATAAGGATTTCGGCCAACTGGTATCACCTCAGATACTGCAATACAAGCCCTCATATCGCGGTCAGGATTTTGAGTTGAGAGGTGAAGAGGAGGTATGTGCCCGTTATGGTCTGCAACGTACAGCGCAGGTGATTGATCTTCTGGCTCTAATGGGTGACAAAATTGATAACATACCCGGTTGTCCCGGAGTGGGGGAGAAGACTGCCGTAAAACTGATAACCGAGTTTGAATCGGTCGAGAATCTTCTGCTACATACCGATCAACTTAAAGGAGCCTTAAAGAAGAAGATAGAGGAGAATGCAGAGCAGATAAAGTTTTCCAAATATCTCGCTACAATCCGCACTGACGTGGAGATAGACCGTACGGCCGACTCGCTGATACGTCAGAAGCCGGATACTGAAAAACTAAAGGAGATCTTTGATCGGCTGGAGTTTAAGACTCTGGGCGATAGAGTACTACGTCGCATACGGGAAGAGAACCGCACTGCGCAGGTAATGGCCGGCAGCGTGTCGGATAGACCGGAAGGGGTGGATGACAAGGGATTTGTCGGTTCGCTGTTTGATTTTAACGATGGGGAATCTGAAGGGAGTCTCCCTCTCGCGGAATCGGCTACCCTACCGGATAGCGATATAAAGATTGTAAATAATGCCGAAGCATTGCAGCAGATGCAGGACTCCCTTCTCCCCGAATCGGAGATCGGTTTTTATAGCGTGGTGGATGGTGACAACGATATGACATCTGTATTGGTCGCAGCGGCAATAGCACAGAGCAACGGTAAGGTCTGGATAATAGATCCGGCATATAAGGATGGTCTGGCAGCCATGCTCGATCTGCTCGCACGCCGGGATATATGTAAGGTTACCGATGCCTCGAAATTAAATTATGTGGTGGCCTCACGACTCCGCAATGATGATGCGGAGGCTCTGGTAAATTTTTATGATATCACCCTCGCTCATTATCTTCTGCAGCCCGATATGCGCCATGGGCTCGATATGATAGCCTCTACCTATCTCGGCATAACATTGCCTCCCTCGCCTGAAACACTTCTCCCCAAAGGTACCAGAAATCGCAAGTCTGCCCCGCTCCCTACACCGGAAAATCTGGCATCCACAGCGGCCGTGTATGCGCAGACTCTGCTTAAATTGCGCAAGCCTCTTATGGAGATGCTTGAAAAGGACTCGCTTACAAAGATATATGAAGATATAGAGGCGCCGCTGGTAGAGGTATTGGCATCTATGGAGATTACAGGAGTATGTATCGATGTAGAGGCTCTCAATGATGCCGCAAGAGTTATGGAGGATAAACTGCAACAACTCGAAAGTGAAATATTCACACTTGCGGGTGAGGAGTTTAATGTAAGTAGTCCGGCAAAAGTAGGTGAGATACTATTTGACAAATTAGGCCTCGATGATAAGGCTAAGAAAACAAAAACCGGTCAGTATTCTACATCAGAAGATGTGCTGGAAAAGGTAGCGCATAAGAATCCGATAGTAGGCAAGATATTGGAATATAGACAACTGAAAAAACTTCTTACGACCTATCTTACCGCCCTGCCGGCGGCTATTAATCCCTCTACGGGGAGAGTACACACCAATTACAACCAGACGGTGACCGCGACAGGCAGAATATCATCATCTAATCCTAACCTGCAGAATATTCCGGTACGTGAAGATGTGGGGCGCGAGATACGCCGTGCATTTATACCCTCTCCGGGTAATCTCTTCTTATCGGCTGATTACTCGCAGATTGAGTTGAGATTGGTAGCGGACTTTGCGCAGGATGAAACTATGATAGATGCCTTTGCCAACGATAAGGATATACATGCCATTACCGCTGCAAAGATTTATCATAAGGATTCTCCAGAGGAGGTTACCGCTGATGAGCGCCGACATGCCAAAACCGCCAATTTCGGTATACTGTACGGTATATCGGCGTTCGGACTCGCATCGCGCTTAGGAATACCGCGGAGTGAGGCCAAGGAACTGATCGACAATTACTTCAAAAGTTTTCATACCATAAAGAAGTATATGGCTGATTCGGTAGAATTTGCTCGTGAACATGGATATGTGCTTACCAAGATGGGCCGCATACGCAGATTGCCCGACATCAACAGTAAGAATCCGGTAGTCAGGGGTTATGCCGAGCGCAATGCCATCAATGCTCCCATACAAGGCTCGGCCGCCGATATTATTAAGCGCGCTATGATAGCCATATATCGGGAGATGAGAGAGAAGCATCTGAAATCAAAGATGATAATGCAGGTGCATGACGAGTTGAATTTTGATGTGGTACCCGCCGAACTCCCGGTTTTGCAAGAGATGGTAGAGCGGTGTATGGCAGCGGCCTACAATGGTAGCGTACCTTTGACGGCCTCAGCCGGAGTAGCAGGCAACTGGCTCGATGCTCACTGATCGATGCGGTATTCACCTGTAGCGATTGCAGTAGCGAGATTATTCATATTCTCGCACTCTGCTCTGGTCAGTGCGTTTTTGCCATGAGTAAAATCGGTAGAGGCCACCATCAATAATCTCCCCTCGCTACACAATCTGTGCAAAACCCCTTTGGGAGCAAATCGCTCTTCAAAGCCATTATCAATAATATAGATAATGCGGCCTCCATTATTGATAGCCCAATGGAGTACTCTCTTTTCATCCTTCGAAATAAAGGGAGATGCCAGCACTCCACCATTCTCAACAGTACGCAACCAACAGATCTTGTGGCTCCGCAACTCAGCGGCACTAAACTTTCGACTTATCTTTACTGCTTCTATATCAGGGTCGAAAAGGAGATTAATATTTCCATAAGCCTCAAATTTTCTACTATCGCCCAAGATAATCTGATGACGCTGATGAAAAGTCGGATTTAACATTCTCAGCAATCTGCGCCGAGGATTATCGCTCACATACCGCAGCATTTTCTCTAACTGATTGCTCTTAAGCAGAATCCTGTCATGATACCCCTCCTCAAAGACAGAGCGCATCTCTTCATCCCCTTGAGAGCGGGGCGTAAGTCGGTCATGACCCCCCTTCTCAAAGGCGGAGGGAATCTCTTCATCCTCTTTAGCGGGAGGTGTAGTCCTGCCATGGTACCCCACCTCAAAGCCGGTGGGCATCTCTATATCCCCTTTAGAGCGAGGTGTAGTCCTGCCTCTATACTCTGAATAGCGACGCGTACATGTTGCTTTGAAGTGAGCGATTATTTCGCCGAGATGAAACTCGGAGCCGGAAGTAATAAATATCACGAAGTGTACATGCTCGGGCATAATTGCACTTCTTAAAATCTTGATAAAAGGGAAAGATAATTTCAACTCCGACAGGCTTTTGGCTATTATATTACCGAGATCGGTTTTTGCTACAGTCGGAGGCCATTCACGATTTCCCGGGATACCCTTGAGAGCAGAAAAGCGCGGCAAGCCGCGAGCCGCATTAAGAGTAATCATATAGATGCATCGACTCCGGTAATCATGCCAGGGTGCGCGTCGCCGCCCATTAGGAATAAGTTGTCGCCGTAAATGTTGCGGATAACTATCCATACCCATTAAAAATAAAGAGTAAAAAAGATCGAAGCAAAAAATTACCGAGATAGAGCGGTGGCGCGAAGCGCGAGGCCCGGCTCGAGGCCGGGTAAAAGCGCGGAGAGGAGTGAAGCGCAAGGCCGGGTAAGGGAGCGGGGAGGAGTTAAGCGTGAGGCTGAGTAAGGGAGCG
>CAMWNR010000061.1 GCA_947175665.1 uncultured Porphyromonadaceae bacterium | reverse complement strand
CCCCTACCCCCCGGGCTACGCCCCCACCACCTCGACACCATCGTATCGCGATAACAAGATTCAAAGCAAAAGCGTGTCGTGCCGCGTTAGCGGGACGATTTACCCATCCACGTGCCGCGTTAGCGGTACTTCAGCATAGGCACATATTATACAAAGACATCCCTAAGCACTCATCTATGTGCCGCGTTAGCGGTACTTCAGCATAGGCTCGTATCATAAAAAGGCGAATGCCTTTTTATGGTGCGAGTACCTTATATTACCCCTTTTTTTACACCGCATAGCGGTGTGGCGGACGCTAATCCTATTGGAAAAAAATCCAAATCTCTTATTAAGAGATTTGGATAGTGGCATAAAATGGTGGTTATCAAACTAATGCAATTTCGCTTTAGAGTCATTTTGAAACATGTTCAATTATATTATCACCCAATCACGGTCTATTTGTAAACTTTAAATAACATTAAAATGGAGCGTATACCGCTGATTTATAAATAAAATTTTGTAACTTTGCATAGCAAATCCAAATCTCTTAATAAGAGATTGAGATTATAATGAATATTAACTTTCAAATATTCAGTTTGTTACCACAAACTAACCACTACAATCTTTTCTTAAACAACCTACATCATCCCATCATAATGATGGGGAAAAGAAAAGTTTGTCAAAAATAAGGGTTTAGACAAACGTTAACGTTATAACGTTTTGACTATCAAGATTTATTATGTCTCAACTCCGGCGATTTGTAGAATTTGTAGAGAAAAGGTCGCAGTCTGATACCCTAATCCACACCCTCTCTTCATCTTTCATATCCTCTTTACCCGTTCCGTTACCCGAAAAACTAACTGCCGATCTTTTACGAAATTGGGTGATAAGAATGGTAGCGCGAGGACTTTCCAAAACTACATATACACGATATGTGCGCCGCTTGCATACCCTATATAAGGAATTTCGTCGCAATCACGGACGTGACCCATTTGAAGAAATTCACCCCTTACTCTCAATAGATACCTCGGATAGTAGAGAGCGTTATCGAAATCTGCTTTCAAAAGTCGGCAATCTATTGGCAATTATCCCCGCAAATAAGCACGATAAAGATAACGGAGTAGTAATAGCCGCTCTCGCGTTTTTAGTCTATCTGCCAAATCTGACTATCGAAAATCTGATAGCACTGAAATATCGCGATCCTATCCCCGATGTTGCCCAACTGCGGGATATTATCGACAACATGCACACGGCCGGAAGCAATCGCCAATATATCCTGCCGGTATCGCAAGGAAAACAGCGCACACCGCATATTGCAGCCGGCATACTCAACTCTATATCCGAACTGCTGAATACCGAAGTGACGCGCGAGGATCTAACCGCAATATGGATCGAAGCGGCCCTGAAATTGCATATTGACCCCGCTGAAATCCGTACGCTGATAACCCTCCTCCCCGAGGCATATTCCTATCTGGATCATCTCCCTCCCGTCACTATCACCGAGCGCAGATATACGCAGATACTCACGTCAGTAGCCGACAGCATCAATCAGCGGGCCAGACGCTGGCACATACTCCATCTGCGCCCGGGTGTAAAAGCCGATGAACTCCGGCAGGCAATAACCACCGCATTACCGCGCCTCTCGCGCGACATCGACTATTACTATCCCACACGCAGAGTGATGGTAATAGACAGTAAAAGCAAAAAGAAGATTAAAAAAGAGGTGCCGCTGCTCCGCAACATACTATTTATCAAGATAGAATCGCAAAAGATAGGGAAAATGACGGCACGGGTCGGCCAACTCGCCTGGTGTTACCGGCAGACCCCGACACCCAACTCACCCTACAGTGTCATCAGCCATAGGGATATGCAGCGCTTCCAACACCACATATCTCTGCTCGAACCCGGCAATGAGATAACACTCCGGGAAAACGGTATGCAACCCGGCACCCAAGTGCAGATCGAAGGAGGGGAAAGGATGGTAGGTTACATAGGAGAGATAGAATCGGTAAAAAACACCGACGGCACACGCACCTACACGCTGCGGCTCTCAGCCGGCACCACCGCCACCTGGACCATAGCCGACATACCCGAAGCATATCTCAATCCTCTACACACATAATACAGCAAAACGATGAGTATAGCCAGCCGCGTCACATCCCTCTATCAGCGCGCTTCAGCCGTCGGGATGTTTGATGCCCCTTACCGCCCGCTCACCCCGACAGCCGATCGTGACTTTGCCGCCATCCGCGACGAAGCACGCATGTTGCTCGCCCGGGTACCCTCTACACTATCCCCCTACTACGACCTGCTATACCGCCTGGTCTACAATCGCCCCGCCCCACTCACCCGATAAACTGAAAATCAACAATACAGACAATATAAATATGTCAATATTCAAAGATAAAACCCTGCTCATAACCGGAGGCACCGGTTCATTCGGCAACGCAGTACTGCGCAGATTTCTTGATACCGATATAAAAGAGATCAGAATCTTCAGCCGTGATGAAAAGAAACAGGATGATATGCGTCATGAGTATCAGATGAAATATCCCGAAATAGCCCACAAAATCAAATTCTATATCGGTGATGTAAGAGATCTGCAATCATGTCGCAATGTCATGCCGGGTGTGGACTATATATTTCATGCCGCAGCGCTGAAGCAGGTACCATCGTGCGAATTTTTCCCTATGGAGGCTGTAAAAACCAATGTAATAGGTACAGAAAACGTACTCACTGCGGCTATCGAAGCCGGTGTGAAATCGGTAATATGTCTCTCTACCGATAAAGCAGCCTACCCGATCAGCGCTATGGGTATCACCAAGGCAATCGAGGAGAAAGTGGCGGTGGCAAAATCACGCTACTCGGGTGATACCAAAATCTGCTGCACACGCTATGGAAATGTAATGTGTTCGCGTGGTTCGGTTATACCTCTCTGGATAGATCAGATCAGAAAAGGTAATAATATCACCGTTACTGATCCCACTATGACCCGATTCATAATGAGTCTCGACGAAGCGGTAGATCTCGTACTCTTCGCATTCGAACACGGAGAGAACGGTGATATACTCGTGCAGAAGGCTCCGGCATGTACTATCGGCACACAGGCCGAGGCTGTGTGCGAACTCTTCGGGGGTGACAAGAACAAGATAAAAGTTATCGGTATACGCCACGGTGAGAAAATGTATGAGACTCTCCTTACCAACGAAGAGTGCGCCAAGGCTGTAGACTTGGGTAATTTCTATAGAGTCCCCGCCGATAACCGCAGTCTTAACTACGATAAATACTTCAAGGAGGGTGACGAGCATCGCAATACACTTACAGAATTCAACTCCAACAATACCCGTCAACTCACTGTAGAAGAGACTATACAGGTAATCGGCAATCTCGAATACATACAAAAAGAACTCAAGGGAGAACACAATTTCGCGCAATGAAGATATTGGTGACAGGAGCCAAAGGGTTTGTAGGTAAGAATCTATGTGCCCGGCTCAACAATATTAAAGAGGGTAAAGCCCTAAATTATCCGGCAGAGATAGAAGAAGTATTCGAGTACGACCTGGACTCCGCTCCCGAAGATCTCGACAGATACTGTAAAGAGGCTGATTTCGTGTTTAATCTTGCCGGAGTAAACAGACCGCAAGATCCCGAAGATTTCAAAAAAGGTAACTTCGGTTTTGCATCCACCCTCCTTGATACGCTCCGCAAGCATGGCAATAAATGCCCGGTGATGCTATCAAGTTCGATACAGGCATCGCTCGAAGGCAGATATGCCGGACACCCGTATGGTGAGAGCAAAAAAGCCGGCGAAGAACTCTTCTTCGCCTACGCCCGGGAGACAGGTGCCAAAGTATTGGTATACAGATTTCCCAATCTATTCGGAAAATGGTGCCGTCCCAACTATAATTCAGCAGTAGCCACCTTCTGCCATAATATCGCAAATGACCTGCCTATACAGGTCAGCGATCCGACGGTAGAACTCGAACTCCTCTATATCGATGATCTGGTAGAAGAGATGATGTGTGCGCTCCAAGGTTGTGAGCATAGATGTGACTATCAGGGTGTTAAGGCAATATCTGACGAGACCGGGAAATATTGCCACGCACCGGTGACATTTAAAGCCACATTAGGTCAGATAGTAGAATTACTTGAGAAATTCAGTACACTCCCCGCTACGCTCATGATACCCGAGATACCGGCAGACTCCTTTGCCAAAAGGTTATTCTCGACATATCTGAGTTATCTCCCCAAAGAGAAAGCGATATTCGACCTCAAAATGAATACCGATAATCGCGGTAGTTTTACCGAACTGGTAAAAACACTCAATTGCGGACAGGTAAGTATCAACATCTCCCGCCCCGGAATCACCAAAGGTGAGCACTGGCATGACAGCAAGTGGGAACAGTTTATAGTAGTAGCCGGCCACGGATTGATACAGATGCGTAAAGAAGGAACCGATGAAGTAATCGAGTATGAGGTATCGGGAGAAAATATACAATCTGTAATCATGTTGCCCGGATATACCCACAACATTATAAATCTATCCGATACAGAAAACTTAGTGACAGTGATGTACTGCAACGAGATATTCGATCCCGGCAGACCCGACACATATTTCGACCCTGTAAATAAAGGCTGAATCATACGCGCGCCTTACAATCCTCATGAATAAATATCAAGATATAAAATTTGCCGACAACGGCAAACTCAAACTCCTTATCATAGTAGGCACACGCCCCGAAATCATACGACTCTCGGCGGTGATAAATAAATGCCGTGAATATTTTGACGTAATACTGGCTCACACCGGGCAGAACTACGACTATAATCTCAACGGTATATTCTTCAGAGATCTCAAACTCGCTGATCCCGAAGTATATATGGATGCAGTAGGAGATGATTTGGGAGCCACCATAGGTAATATCATAGACCACTCATATAAATTGATGTCTGCGATACGACCAGATGCACTGCTGATACTCGGAGATACCAATTCATGCCTGTCGGCCATACCGGCCAAGCGTCTCCACATACCCATATTCCACATGGAGGCCGGTAACCGATGCAAAGATGAATGTCTGCCCGAAGAGACTAACCGCAGGATAGTAGATATAATATCAGATGTCAATCTGTGTTACTCAGAGCATGCACGCAGATATTTAGCCGACTGCGGCCTACCCAAAGAGCGCACGTATCTCACCGGATCACCGATGGCAGAAGTGCTACATAAAAACCTGAAAGAGATAGAAGCCAGCGACATACACCATCGCTTAGGGTTGGAAAAAGGTAAATACATCCTCCTCTCGGCGCATCGGGAAGAGAATATAGACACCGAGGCAAACTTCCTGTCACTGTTTAACGCTATAAATGCCATAGCCGCTAAATATGATATGCCGATACTCTACAGTTGTCATCCGCGTTCACGCAAGCGTCTGGAAAGCACCGGTTTCAAACTCGACCCGCGGGTAATACAGCACGAACCGCTCGGATTTCACGACTACAACTCACTGCAAATGCACGCAGCAGCCGTAATATCCGACTCCGGCACGCTACCCGAAGAATCCTCCTTCTTCACCTCGATAGGGCATCCCTTCCCGGCAATATGCATACGCACCTCAACCGAGCGACCCGAATCGCTCGACAACGCCGGCTTTATCCTCGCCGGAATCGATGAAAAGAGTTTACTACAAGCGGTAGACACCGCCATAGCGATGAATAAACACGGCGACTACGGCACCCCCGTAAATGTCTACACCGGAGAAAACGTAAGCACCATAGTAGTAAAAATAATCCAAAGTTACGTCACCATAGTCAACAAAATGGTCTGGCGCAAATAATCCCCCATCCCGAAAAAACACATAATTCCAACTTTCATAATGTCTTACATAAAAACTTCAAACGGTAATCTCCCTTATAAACAACATCTTTTGTACTTAGGAGAGCATACCTTAAATATGAAGGTCATGGAAGAGAATCTGAGGATTCTATCTATGTGGTTGGATAAAATAGGGATTAACTGGGGTCCGGCATTCGGTACCCTGATCGGAATAGTACGTAATAATGATGCACTACCGTGGGCACAAGTCTTCAATATTTATATACTTAAAGAAGATGAGGAGAGATTTAAGGATATTTTAAGTGTATTAATTGATGCAGGTTTTAAAGTAGTGCGATATGAGAGAAGAGGATTATATTATATTGAACGCAAAAATGAATATTTCAAAATATTTGTTTTGCATAAAATCTCTTCAGAATTAAGACATACCGGGGGTACGGATTTTATCCATGAGCGGTATTTACAAAATACAACACAATGGGAATTTAGGGGTATAAAATTAAATGTTCCCGCTGACTTACAGGACTACTTATCATTTCAATATGATGATTGGTATATTCCTAAACCTAAAATCATCAAAAATAGGATTTTAGCCAAATATAAGCACTGGGTTTCAAGTTGGGTTCAGGATAAAATGCCAGATGGAATATATTACGAGTGGTTAAAGCGTCATAGAAATAAAGATTTCATAAGATTTAAAAAAATATGCAATAAAAAGGGATATCCTATTCCAGATAATGTAGAATTATCAAATCTTCGGCCTCGTAAATACAAAAAGGTGCTAACCGTAGGAGTATATGATTTAATTCATAAAGGACATGTGGAATTATATCGGAGAGCCAAAGGATTGGGAGATTACCTTATAGTTGCTGTTCAGGACGGGGCGTACATCTTGAAATATAAGCCTGATTCAAAAGTGCTTAACTCCACAGAAGATAGGATGTATATGGTAAAATCCATTAGATATGTAGATGAGACTACCGTGTATACCGATGTGGATAAAATAGTAAAGGAGGTTGATTTTGATGTATTTGTAACCGGTCCGGACCAGTGTCATGCCGGGTTTAAAAGAGCAATTGACTGGTGTGAGACACATGGTAAAGAACATATTGTGCTGGGACGTACTCAAGGTGTATCTTCGAGTGAATTAAAGGAAAAAATTAATAAAATCGCGCATAATAAGTAAGTAATTGTAATGTATAAGAATATCCGTATAATCAATAAAGACCAGATTGAAAAATTACATATCTCTGCTCAAGAAGAATTTAATTGGGTTGACAAGGTATTGAAATCAAAATCTGATTATATATTACCGGTCAAGACAAGAATACCCCTAAAAGATACGGATTATTTCAATGTTATGCCCTGCGTATTACCTTCAGAGAATGTTTTAGGGCTTAAAGTAGTGACACGTAATGAAAACAGGCGTAAGCGTGGAGAACTAAACATTGATGGAGATATACTCTTATATTCATACGATGATTTTGAACCGTTGGCATTGATAGACGGTGGTTATATTACTACTATCCGAACGGCTGCTGTCGCTGCACACTCAATGCTTACTTTAGTCCCGGATTTTGATGTAATCGCGATGGTGGGATTAGGCAGGATAGGAATGGAAATAGGAAGAATATTGTTTGACCTGATTAACCGTAACAAACGAGTTACAATAAAACTATATAAATATAAAGATCACGCAGAAAAATTCATAGAAAAATTTAAAGAATATGAAAATTTAAATTTTATAATATGTGAGACATATCAGGACCTTATGAAAGGGAGTGATGTGATATTTTCATCGGTGACTTATATAGAAGAAGACTTTTGTGCTCCGGAGTTATATAGTAAAAAATGTACCATCATTCCGGTACATCTGCGAGGATTCAGAGAATGTGACCGTTGTTTTGATCATATTATAACCTCGGATTTAGAAAGTATAAAGAAATTCGGCTATTATTCCGAAATGAAGAAAATATCCTATATTGATGATATAATTAAGGATTTGGATTCATATCGACCGGCATCTCAAACTATTATTTATAATTTAGGTTTGGCCGTATACGACTTATACTTTGCTTCTAAAATATTTGAAAAAATCAGTCATAAAGATGCCTAAGGAGAAGAAAAATAAGGATAAGAAAAATCTTCCGATGGAAGATGTCCAGAAAATTTCTTTAGAGATACTCAAGTTCATAGCAAATATTTGTGAAAGAGAGGGTTTTAGGTACTGCTTGATGTATGGTACATTAATCGGTGCTATTCGCCATAAGGGTTTCATACCGTGGGATGATGATGTGGATATAATGATGCCACGCCCGGATTATGAAAAATTTCTTAGGTATGCTCATAGCCACAAAGATGAATTTGCGCCGTATGAAATCTTCAATAGGGAGGTCAATAGTGAATATATTTATTCAATAACCCGAGTTAGCGATAGTAGGTATATAATTGACAAAGAGGATGAAAAAAACTGTGGTATGGGTATATTTATTGACATTTATCCATACGATGGGTTAGGTGATGACAAAGCAAATGCGTTGAAAATACTGGCTCGGACTAATTATTTATGTAATAAAATATTTGATATAACCCGAACTAATATTAAAATACCGAAGACTTTAAATTTAAAGGGTAAAATTACATTTTGGTTAGGTCGTCGATTTAGTTCGTTGAGAGGAGTTGATTATTATATAAATAAATTAAATAAGAATAAGAAGAAATTTACATTTGACTCATCTACATACGTAGGGCCGGCAATGTGGTTCTTCACAAGACCCGAAAAAGTCTTATTTGAAAGAAGCATTTTTGACAATTTAATCAAGGTTCCGTTTGAGGATGGAGAATTTTTTGTTCCGGCGGATTATGATAAATTGCTGACTCAGGAATATGGAGATTACATGAAATTACCACCTGTAGAAAAACGAATTTATCATCATCAATATAAGGCATATAAAAAAGATTAAATAAATATGAGTAGTGTGCATAAGGCCTTTGCCGGTATGACATGGAGCGTTGTGGTTAATGTCGTTAATGCGATATATGGATTTATTGCCACTCCACTTCTCATCCATTATTTTGGTAAGGATCAATACGGACTTATAGCATTGGCTTCATCTGTCAACGCATATATGGGACTTATGGACATGGGCCTGTCTTCTACAAATGTGCGGTTTTTTGCTAACTGGCTTACTAAAGGGGAGCATGAGAAAGTAAAAAAACTTATGCAAACATGCACTGCCTTTTATGGGACGATAGGAATAATAAATGCGTTAGTACTGATAATAGTCAGTTTTTATTCGGCTCATATCTTTAATGTAACACCATATCAGGATGCGATTCTAAAAAAAATGTTGTATATATTGGCAGGAGTCGCAGTAATAAATTGGTATACATCCTGTTTTGGTCAGATAATTTCCGCAACCGAAAATGTAGCGTGGGTTCAGAAAAGAACCTTGGTTACCAAGATACTGATGATTGGAGTGGTTATATTAACCTTGGTTTTAAAGTTAACGATAATTCAATATTTTGTAGGGATAATTTTAGCGGGTCTATGTGTTCTCCCTGTAACAATACGTAAAGTTAAGAAAGAAGCACCGTTTGTAAGTTTTATGGCAAAATTTGACGGTTCGATTTTTAAAGAAATTTTACCGTATAGTTTAGGTATTTTTTCGTTTGGCATATTCCAGTATTCTTACAGGCAATTACAAGTGGTAATAGTGGGAATGCAGGGCGCTATATCTTCTGTCACAGATTTTGGTGTCATGACCTCTATAGCAAGTTTGGTATCTATGGTTGGTGGTGTATTCATACAGTCATTACTCCCATCATCATCACGTATTGTAGCAAAAGGAGATAAAGATGCATATTATAGAGTGGCCTATAAAGGTACTCATTATGTTACAATTATTCTTTGTTTTTGTGCCTTTGGGCTTATGACTGTAGATGCCGACTTAATAATGATATATGTAGGTAAGGATTTTTTGCACTTAACACCGTGGCTGAATATCTGGCTATTTCTGACAATTACAAGTAACGGATCCTGTATATCCAGTCTGATATTGGGGGGGAGTAATGTAAAACCTTTGGCATATTCAAGTGCCGTAGCATCTGTTTTAGCAATATGTGGCACATGGTTTGCCGTACCTTACTTTCAGGCTGGAGGAGTAGTGATAGGAATGGTGATATATAATGCAATTCAGCAAATATTCTATTATTGCTACTATTGGAGAAAGGATTTGAAAATAGATACCTGGAGAATTTTTGTGCGTACTGATTTACCGTTTATAACACTTGGTTTGGGATTAACTTTTATTTTAAAAAATTTACCGCATTTTTCGAATAATTGGGTTAATGTATTTTTCTTTGGATTGATATTTGCAGTAATCTATCTAACTATCACTTACTTAATATCAAGCAAGGAAGATAGAAATTTTATTTTTAAACTTATTTTACGGAAATAAATGGGAAATTATAGTCCATTAGTAAGTGTGATTATCCCTAATTACAATCATGCCAAATATCTCGAACAGCGAATACTGAGTGTATTGAATCAGACATATCCCAACTTTGAAGTTATAATACTGGATGATAAATCTTCTGACAATAGTGATCAAATCATCAATAGATTCAGTGAAAATCAAAAGGTATCTCATATTGTAATTAATAAAGAAAACAGCGGGTCAACCTTTATACAGTGGAATAAAGGTTTCAATCTGGCAAAGGGGGAATTGATATGGATAGCAGAAAGTGATGACTATTGCGAGCCGAATTTTCTGGCAAAATGTGTAAATGAATTTAAACAAGACAGCGGAATAGCAGTAGTTTATACCGCATCACAATATGTGAATGAATTTAATGAGAACCTACCAACCTATAATCCTTATAAATCTCCTAAATACTATTATTCCGGCAAAGAATTCATAAAATCACGTATGGATTTCGGTTGCGCTATATGGAATGCCAGTTCGGCAGTATTTAAAAAGGATATAGCGTTAAGAATACATAAAGATTATCAGGAATTTAAAGCATGTGGCGATAAATTATTCTGGATATATATGGCTGAAAAAGGGGATGTGGTATATATAAATGAAGCCTTAAACTATTTCAGACAACATGAAAATAAGGTATCCCCACGTAAGTTCAGAGATGGAACAAGTCTTAAAGAAGAAAAGAAAATTTTTAACTATCAAGTAGAAAAAGGATACTTGAAAGGATTAAAAAAAATAAATGCTCTTAATCTATATAAGACTAAAATCCAAACATCTGATTTTGAAAATGAACATGTGCGTGAAGAATTGATTTCACTTTGGCATTTTAATGCTGATTATCAAACGAAACTCCTTTCATTTATGGCCAAAACATATCAGTATTATCATATACACATTAAGAAAGATCTAAATAAATGATGCATTCGCCAATCGTATCCATTATAATACCTGTATATAATGCACAAAACTCTATAGTTACCACTATAGAAAGTGTATTGGGTCAAACTTTTACAGAGTGGGAATTGCTCTTAATAGATGACGGATCGGTAGATACTTCACTACAGATATGTAAGGAATATGCGAGTCTTGATAAACGTGTACAAGTAATAAGCAAGCCAAACGGGGGTGTAAGTTCTGCGAGAAATATAGGATTATCCATGGCAAAAGGGAAATGGATAACATTTGCAGATGCTGATGATGAATTGATGCCGGGATATTTGGAAAATTTAATGCAATTTTCTGATTGTGATCTCGTGATATGCGGATTTAAGATAAAAAATGGAATAACGTTTCAGCCTGATATAAGACGGATAGAAATATTAAAAATATCACAGGAATTTCAAAATCTGATAGAGAATCCTTATTATTTAGATACTCCGTGGTGTAAGTTGTTTAGGCATGATATAATTAAAGAGAATAATATCATCTTTAACGAAAATATGAAATTAAGTGAGGATACATTATTCTGTTATAATTATCTATTATATGTATCAACCATCGGAATCAGCAATTATATAGGCTACATATATGATGGAAAGTGGGGAGGTATTTCTAAATACAGACTGAATTTAAGGGAATTGGAATATATGATTTCCCAATTCAGGATAATATTAACCCGTATACAGAGTAAGATAGGATATAAAATAGATTTTCCAAATAAAGGGTATCATCTGGCCAA
>CAMWNR010000060.1 GCA_947175665.1 uncultured Porphyromonadaceae bacterium | reverse complement strand
ATATTGCTGTCATCCATGCCGATAATGAGGTCAAACTCTTCAAAATCAGACATGCGTACCGGTCGGGAATGATGGGTGAGATTATAGCCGCGTTGGAATGCGTGTACACGCATACGTCTGTCGGGCAATTCTCCCGCATGGCCACCGTATAGTCCCGCCGAGGCAAACTCATACTTGTCGGCAATGTTGCGCTTCAGTGCGATGTCGCGGGCAATCCCCTCAGCGGCCGGAGAGCGGCAGATATTACCCAGACACACAAACAATATCTTTTTCTTATCGGCAGAGGCAGCCATTTTAAGTTTTAAGTATTAGTGATTAAGTTTTAAGTATCAGTTATTATGTTTTTGAGTCCCGACATCGGAATATCGGGACTCAAATGGTTGCTATAAATATTATTCGGCCGGAGTGGCTTCGGTGGCCTTATCAGCCTGAGTACCGACTTTGCCGAGTTTGATTGTCACCTTAAGTATCTGATCAGGTTTCAGATTGTAGCGCTCGTAATAGCGTCCCATCACAGCCGGAGCGGTGGTGTAGAAAGTGCGCTTTTCATCTTCACGCATGGTGAGAACAGCATCAGTAACAGGACCCGGGTATGAATTACCTACGTGGAATGTATCGGTAGGACGGATATCGATAACTCTACCCTCGAGAGTTGCGATTTCGATTTCAGCAGAGGTGACATCACCGACTTCCATCTTCTTACCGGCCGAAGAGAGAGCCTGCGGGGCGGCATAGAGGTTATCGGTAATCTTAACCCACTTGTTGGCGGCAGCCTCCTTGGCGAGAGCGGCGACCGCTTTTTCGCGATCCACTTCCTCTTTTTTAGTATTCAGGGTATTGAGAATTTCGCGGAAGTGAGAGTTAGCCTCACCTGCATTGATGATAGAATCATTGATAAGACCATCCTCGATGGCATTGATAAGAATCTTCTTATCAAACTTGCACTCATAACCCTCCTGAAACTCCTTCATATTCATAGCCAACTGAATACCTACGAAGAGACCTTGATTATAAGCATCATTATCAGTTGCTGCATCCAAGCCCGCTCTCAGACCCTTAAGATACTGGTCGCGGCTCTCGCGAGACTTCAATACTGTATCCTGAGCGGCATACTGCCAGTAATCGACAGCACGGAGTTGGCCGAAATAGTATATCAACGAGTCCGCTTCTGTTACATTTTTGTAGTCACCCAGATTGCGGATGGTGTCAGAGTTACTGTTGCCACCGCAAGAGGTAAGCAGAAGAGTAGAAGCGGCGGCAATGCCGAGAATATTACGTAATTTCATATTTTGCTTGATTAATAGTTTTTTAAAGTACGGTAGAAGTATCCGAAGCCATAGGAGATTCTTCATATTCGATAATACCCCCGTTGGCGATGGTGGCATCTTCGGCCTGATCCTCTTCCGGTATTACCACTTCGATGGTTTCGCCGGTGGGTACCATATTTTTTTCAGTGCGTCCGGAGCAAGAAGTAAGTATAAGACTTAAGATTGCCACAGCCGCAGGATATGCAAAAAATCTATATCTCATATACATGTAAAGTTTCGGAATGCTAAATTACTCAATAATGCGCAAACAACAAAATCTTTTTTGCAATCCACAATACCGCAACCTATACAGAGAATAGGTTTTAGTGATTAGTGATTAAGTTTTAAGGGTTAAGTATTAGTGATAATCACGAGACATCATGATAAATCAAGATTAATCACTAATACTTAACCCTTAAAACTTAATCACTAATACCTATTACTTATTTACACTAATAAGTTCTACCTGGAATACGAGGGGAGCATTTGGAGGTATCGGACCACCACCGTTCTCTCCGTATGCGAGGTCGGCCGGGATATAAAATTCATATACCGCGCCCTCCTTCATAAGTTGCAGACCTTCGGTCCAACCCTTGATCACCCCGTTGAGAGGGAATGTAGCGGGTTGCTGACGTGCGTAAGAAGAGTCAAACTCCGTAGCGTCAAGGTCAGTGAGTTGACCGGCATAATTTACAGTCACCTCATCGGTAGCCGACGGTGATTTACCGTTGCCCTCTTTGATTATGGCATATTTCAGACCCGAGGGAGTTTCGACATAAGTAGAGTCAGAGGCTGAGGTTGACGCAGCCTTATTAGCCTCATTCTTAAAGAACTCTGCTGAGTAGGGCATAACAGTCTTGTTAGAGGTCTCCTCAGCGGGTTGTGCCAGATGGATATCCTCCTGAGCGGCCGAGTCAGATGCTTTCTTATCGGCATTATTACATGAGGTAAACGCCGATGCGGCAAAAACTACGATGGCAGCGGCCACCGTAGTTTTCTTAAACGAATTAATAGTCATATCGATAATATTGATTTGCGTAAGACCCAATCTCACTAAAAATGTTAAGTCCATGACATTGTGGATAACTCCGGAGAGGGTCTGAACACGCAATACGTTTTAGGCTTCTTTCTTATTAACCTTGATAAGTTCAACCTCAAATACGAGTGTAGAGTGGGGAGGAATTACATTAGGTATACCCTGCGGACCGTAAGCGAGATCAGAGGGGATGTAGAATTCATAAGTAGCACCCTCCTTCATGAGTTGTACACCCTCGGTCCAACCGGGGATAACACGATTCAAGGGGAATGTAGCGGGTTCGCCGCGATTGATAGAAGAGTCGAATACATTACCGTTAAGGAGTTTACCGGTATAGTGAACAGTCACTTCATCTTCAGCGGTAGGAGTTGCACCCTCACCCTCCTTGATAACTTTATACTGGAGACCGGAAGCAGTAACCTTCACGCCCTCTTTAGTAGCGTTTTCATCAAGAAAAGCCTTGGATTCAGCCTGTGCGGCTTCGGTGGCTTTCTTCTGTAAGTCTTCGAGATAATCATTGATGAGTTGCTGAGCCTCTTCGGGAGATACTTCAGGAGTACCGCCGTCAAAAGCCACTTTCACACCATCTTTAAAAGCATCATACTGAATTTCTTTAACGCCCATACCTTTGAGTTGCATGCCCATGGCAAGACCCCAGGCGTATGACAATTTATCCATAATTGAAGTTTATAAAATAATTAATTTAAAATTCTTTATTTATTTTTATTTACTTATATAACAAAGATTACTATTAACTTTGTTATAGATATAAGAAAAATTAACAAATACCGCGCCAAATATTATGAACTCATACCAATCCACGTGGGAAGATCGTTTGCCGGCCGATGAAATAGCGCGTCAGCAGACTATGAAAGAGCGCCTGCAACCGGGGCTTGAAGTCAATATCAAGGATTATGGACGTTTCCGGTACTCCGGTATCTGGGATACGATGCACACCTTTTTCCCGATAGAGGGGCAATCGCTACGCGATCTTTTACCTCAGTCCGAACAGAGATATTTACGCCGCGACCTGCGGGGAGTGCCCTATCTCGAACTCCCGTACACGCTGCTCGCTGACTATGTGGAGATTAAGGGTTAGGTTTTAAGTATTAGTGATTAAGTTTTAAGTATTAGTGATTAGTGATTATCACGCTAAATCAGCCCAAATCAGGATTAATCAGGATAAGTAAAGATAAAAAGGGTGTGACGAGTCACACCCTTTTTATCTTAATCTTCGCGTTATATATTATGCTGTCTTTTTAGCCTCTCTTGTCATCTTACGGCTATCTTTTTTAGCATCGCGTGCCATTTTACGGCTCTCTTTCTTAGCCTTTTTCTCAAGGATTTGAGCCTCTTTTTTGGCTTTTAAAGCCTTTGCATTTGCCTCATACTTGGCATACTGCTCAGCGGAGAGGATTTTCTTTACGCCCTTGTCATAGTCAGCACGTACCTTGGCTTTGCTTTTATCCATTTTAGCCTTTACTTCAGCCTTATCTTTTTCGGCCTGAGTCTTACCTTTGGCGCGAAGTTGACTGAGTTCGCTCTGCTGCTGAGCGGTGAGGGTTATCCCCTCGAAGAGTTTTGCCTGCATCGCTTCGCCGCGTCCTTTGCCATCGGGTCTGCCATGCTTGTGACCGCGCTTGCCAAACTCACCTTTGCGACCGTCGGCTTTGCCAAATTTGCCACGGCAACTGTCGGGTTTAGAGCATTCGGATTTCTTGCAATCAGGTTTCTTGCAATCGCCCAACTTTTTAGAGCAATCCTTTCTCTCCTTACACTCCTTCTTTTCGGTGTAAACCTTTTTTTCGGGATTTCCCTCCGGAGCCTGCGAGGCTGCCATAGCGGAGAAAGAGAGGGCTGAAAGCATCATCATAGATATACCAAAAACTAATTTCTTCATCTTCTTTTATTTTTTAGGATTATTAATTCGGATTTTATTAAATTGAAATGATAGCAGTCTAAAATCAAACTAAAAGATAAAATATAATCATATTCTTAATCTCTTGTTTTGTGACTGCTCTGTATATAAGACGTGAAGAAAATTAATTGGTTTAATCGGAGAGTTTACTTTAACTTATTTTATAAGTCAGTAATAAAAATTAATACGGCTCGATTACTTATATATCTTGGCTGTGCGGGTACGGGGGTCGATCAGGACTCCGCGGTTTGAAGATGATTTGCGGCCTTGAAGGTCGTATAGTTCAAGTGGTGCGGCATCATCCGGGGTGACAGTATCATCTGCAGGGATCAACTCAATGCCTGATGCGCGATCATTGATGTATTGGAAATTGCACCACTCGGCGGCGCGCTTATAAGCCATAACCGACTGCTCAGGTACTTGTAGCAAAGCCGAAAAATAGGTATACTGGTTAAAACCGTCACTTCCTAAAATCGGAGGTGTGGCACTTTCGACTTTAATTACATCAAGGTGAGGATTATTGTTAAAAGCGTTGGCACCGATCTCGGTAACAGAGGCCGGGATGGTCAGAGTCTCCAATCGCGAATTTGCAAAGAAGGCCGCCTCGCCGATAGTTGTAAGTCCGTTGGGAAAAGCTATTTCGCCCAAATTATCATAGTCAAAGGCATTGTCGCCTATGACTTTGAGTTGGGCAGGAAAATGAAACTCCTTCAGGCTATAGCACTCTCCAAAGGCGGAGTCACCGATAGCGGTAACATTATCCGGCAGAGTAATCCACTCCAGATCTTCGCACATATAGAAAGTTCGGTTGGGTACGGTAGTAAGACTCGGACACCAGTCTACCTGATTTAATTTATCGCAACGCTCAAAGGTACTCTCTCCCATTCGGCCTATGGACTGTGGCAAAGTTACATATAGTAGTTCTACATTCCCAAAGAATGCCATATCACCCATAGTACCCACAGTAGTTGGCATAGTGATACCGAGAAGAGAGTTATTGTCGGCAAATGCCTTTCTACCGATATTATTCACCTTAGCCGGCAACTGGAATGTTACGACATCAGTAGAACGAAATGCCTCCTGACCTATCTCCACACATGCTGCAGGCAACGCTACAAAATTAGGCAACTTACAAGCATAAAATGCGTATTCATCAATCTTGCTCAGAGTCGAAGGCCAGTTGATTATATCTATACTCTCACAATACATAAATGCACCTGATCCGATCTCCACCAGATTTTTAGGGAGAGATACCTCAGAGAGTTTAAGACACATCGAGAAGCAAGACGCGCTGATTTTGGTAACTTTTGACGGAATCTTGACCGACTGCAATTCAAAGCAGTTGCAGAATGCGCCCTCGCGTATTTCGGTTACCGATGAGGGGATGGTCACCGACTTCAGATTGTGGAGGTCTGACAGAGCATAGTCACCGATCTGAGTCACAGGATAAGACACTCCCGAAACAGTAATTTTAGAGGGGATAGTAAGAGAAGTGGCAGTTTTCTTGACAGTACTCTCCACGCGGGCGAATTTCTGAGTCTTATTGTACTTATAGTTAAAATTGGCATCCGAATAATCGGCACCATACGCGCAAACATTTATAGTCAAAAGCCCGACTACAAACAATAAAGATTTAGTAAGATTCATATTTATATAGTTAAGCCTGATAATCAGCGTGATAAGGTAAGATATTTACCTATTTCTTTAATGCGGATAGTAATCTATGTGCAAAATTAACATAAATTTTCCATACTAAGTAAGTAATGAAAATTAATGTGCCTATAAAACTTCAAGATCTGCTTTCACTACTTGCTTTTATAATATCGTTTAATTTTCATTACTTACTTATTGTTAAGGAGATTTGAAAACAGAGAAGGGGTAGCAGGTAGAGCCGAACTATTTTATCGCACGCTATGTTTAGTAATTAGTAAATTAATATATACAAGTTAAGTAGATAATAATATAAAAAAAGCAGAATTATGACACGCAAAGAACTTACTGATGTTATAGCCGCCAATGTGGCGAAAGTTATCGAAAATCCCGAGCAATACGGAGATGACCCGCAGTTGAGTATCATCCCCACTACTTTGCTGGTAGGTATAGAACAGCGCGGAGATGCAGACCTGGCTATCGCATATAGTGATTATGCTATCGAAGAAGACGCTGTGGAAGATGGAGATTACTCAGAAGATGCGGCTGATTTTCAGTCTGCATCCGATCCTGACCTGTATCCGGTAGGTACACTTATCGACTACGCCTCACGCAAACCCGATCTTAAGAAAATCAGCGCACTGGTAGATCAATATATCCCGCAACAGGAGGAAAATCTATATGCCGAGTAAAACCTACATGTCGAGTAAACCTATATGCAGAGTAAAAACCCTGTACATTACTATCGGCAATCATGATCCCCGCTGTCGATATGTTTAGTGCAGGGGTTTAAATTTGTAAAACTCGGAATTAATCATTATCTTTGTTATACACAGGTTATATACAGGTTGTAGACCGTATTATACACCTGCTGAAAATAAAGAAGTGAGTTAAGATTACTGTAAACTATCTACTGTAAACTATATGTGGATTGATGCTTTTTGGTTAGTGATAGGATTGGTGGCTATCTTATGGGGAGCAAATCTGCTTACCGATGGTGCTTCGGCCCTGGCCAAGCGCTGGGGTATGTCAGATTTAGTGGTGGGATTGACGGTTGTGGCTTTCGGCACTTCAGCCCCCGAACTCGTGATTTCCGTAATGTCGGCCGCCTCAGGTAATGCCGGTATCGCTATAGGCAACGTTGTGGGTAGCAATATCTTCAACGTCTTTGTCATAATCGGTATTACAGCGATGTTGCGCCCCATAGTCATAGAGCGCAGCATACTTACCAAAGATATACCTCTGGTCATCATAGCATCAATAGCACTCCTTGCGATGGGGAATGCCCCGATACTTGAGGGTGCGTCAGCGCGTATACTTGATCGTGTAGACGGCATAATCCTACTCCTCTTCTTCGCCATTTTCATGCGTCATACATTCTCACAAGCGCAGACGGCAGAGGCATCAGGTGAGAGTGCTTCTCTCCCCGAGGCATCTGAAGGCAAAGCGCGTAAAGAGATGGGTATCGGTAAAGCGATACTATGGGTTGCCATAGGATTGGCGTTACTGATAGGAGGGGGTGACAGGTTCGTAGATGGTGCGTCAGGATTGGCCTCGGGCTTTGGAGTCTCCGATGCCATTATCGGTCTGACGATAGTGGCCGCCGGGACATCACTCCCCGAACTTGCCACATCTGTAGCAGCGGCACTGAAAGGTAAACCCGGCATCGCCATAGGCAATGTTATCGGCAGCAATATCTTCAATATCTTTATGGTACTCGGTCTGTCGGGAGTGATCCGGCCGCTTCCCTTCGGTAGTGTGGATAATACAGACTTGCTGACAATGACCGTAGCCGCGATAATGTTCTGGGCATTCGGCTGGTGGTGGAAAGAGCGCACCATAACCCGAATCGAAGGAGCGATACTTACAGCCTGTTATGTAGGTTATATCTCCTACCGGCTATATCTCTTATAAAGATAAAAAGTAAGAATCAAGTTAATCAAGATTAAGAAATCAAGTTAAATCAAGATAAATCAAGCGAAATCAAGCGAAATCAAGATCCCAATACTAAAAACTACAATACTTAAAATGGAAAACATAGAAAAAAACGGTATGACAACCCTTAAAGAAAAGGAATTCGGAGGGGAGAGAGCCCTCTTTGCAGTCAAGAACCTTCGACTCGAAAACTGTGTGTTTCACGCCGGCGAGTCAGCACTAAAGTGTACAGCCAATATCGAAGCATACGGTTGTAAATTTAAAGGTAAATATCCTTATTGGCATACCGATGGATTTGTTATAGAAAATTGTCATTTTGATCCCACAGCACGCGCAGCCTTATGGTACTCTAATGATCTCGTGATGCGCAATACTCAGGTAGATGCTCCCAAGATGTTTAGAGAGATGGATCGGATGAGCCTCGAAAATGTAGAGATACCCGATGCACTTGAGACTATGTGGAGTTGCCGCGGCATAAAACTCCGTAATGTCAGTGTAAAGAAGGGTGATTATATATTCATGCACAGTTCGGATATTGATATCGACGGCTATGAGCAGGAGGGTAACTACTCGTTTCAGTATTGTAAGAATGTAGTGATCCGTAATGCGAAGATCAATTCGCGCGATGCCTTTTGGGAGACTGAAAATGTAACCGTCTACGACTCCGAAATAGAGGGTGAATATCTCGGCTGGCACTCAAAAAATCTGAAGTTTGTAAGATGTAAAATCAATGGTATCCAGCCCCTCTGCTATGCAGAAAACCTTATACTTGAAGATTGCGAGATGGGTCCCGACTGCGACGTGGCTTTCGAAGACTCAATAGTAAATGCCGAGGTTAAAAATAGCATTGTGAGTGTCAAGAACCCCCGCAGCGGTAAGATCAAGGCTCTCTCAATCGGTGAGGTAATTATCGACAAGAATGTACTGGCTCCGGCCGACTGCGAGATAATTACCGAAGTTTAACGGTAATCTGACAATAGGAGATTTTCAGATGATTGATATTAAGGAATGTTTTGACCGGACTCCTGACCGCAGGGGTTCGGGTAGTTACAAGTGGGACTCTGCGAGCGATCCGGAAGTAATACCTCTATGGGTAGCGGATATGGATTTTCGTACTGCTCCTGTCGTAGAAGATGCTCTCAGGCATCGTGTAGAGCACGGGGTGTTCGGTTACACGCTCGTAGGCGATGATTATTACGAGGCCCTGACCGGATGGTTTGAGCGTCGTCATAATTATCATATAGATCGCGATATGGTGATTTATACCTCCGGAGTAGTGCCGGCTATATCAGCGATAATAAAAGCGTTGACAAGTCCCGGTGAAGGAGTGATAGTGCAGACCCCGGTGTACAATTGTTTCTTCTCCTCAATCCGCAACAACGGTTGCCGGATAGTGGAGGCACCCTTAAAACGTCGTGATCTTGCCGAGGGTAAGTTTACATACGATATGGATTTTGATGCCCTCGAAAGAGTGGCTGCCGACCCCTCAAATACCCTTATGTTGCTTTGTAATCCTCATAATCCCGCCGGAAGGGCATGGAGACGCGATGAATTGGAGAGAGTGGCCGAAATATGTCGGCGCAATGGCGTGAGAGTAGTAAGTGACGAGATACATTGCGAACTCACGATGCCCGGAATAGAGTATACCCCATACGGAAATATTGATACATCTGCCATTATATGCGTCTCACCCTCAAAGGCATTCAATACTGCCGGCCTGCAGATAGCCAATATAGTGTGTCCGGATCAGGAAGTCAGGGTAAAAGTTGACAAGGCTATAAATATCAATGAGGTATGCGATGTGAATCCCTTCGGAGTAGTGGGTCTTACGGCCGCCTACTCAGCCGATGGCGAGGAGTGGCTCGATGCATTGCGAGAGTATCTGCATGATAATTACAGATGGTTCTGCGACTTTATGCGCAAGGAATTGCCGGAGTGTCCTGTCACCGAACTGGAGGCCACCTATCTGCCGTGGGTAGATGTGAGGTGTCTCGGACTGACCTCAGAAGAGATAGAAGAGGTGCTTGTGCGCGACAACAAGGTTTGGGTCAATGCCGGAGAGATGTATGGCGAGGGGGGATATATCCGCATCAATCTCGCCTGTCCGCTCAGTCGTCTGCGCGAAGGGATGCATCGCGTAGCGGCCGGACTCAAGTCTCTGATGACGCGGGAACAGTAACGGCTCAATAACGAGAGAGAATATCTGCGATATTACCGGATTGCAAGAGATAAGTTGAAAGGTTTTCAGTCGGTATCGCAGAGAGAGGAAAAGAAAATAATGTTAATAACCAAAGATTCAGAATTTTCGTTTCGTCAGAGTTTACGACTCACTGCGCAGTTGGCCTGGCCGGCCATAATGGCGCAGTTGTCGAGTATTCTGATGCAATACATTGATGCCGCGATGGTAGGCAGACTCGGTGCCGACGACAGCGCGGCCGTAGGCCTTGTTTCCACCTCGCTATGGCTATTCTGGGGTGTATGCTCCACTGCCACATCCGGTTATTCGGTGCAGGTGGCTCATAAAGTCGGAGCGCAGGACCTGAAAGGTGCAAGAAAAGTGATGATGGAGGGTACGGTAGTATCCTTCATCTTCGGTATATTGATGGCACTTATAGGTATTGCCATAGCCGGTCCCCTTCCGCACTGGTTGGGTGGTACAGAGACTGTGGCACCCAAGGCTACTCTATATTTCTTTGTATTTGTGGCCGCACTCCCGTTTCTGTCGCTCAACTATCTTGGTAGCGGAGTCTTGAGGGCGGTAGGTAAGATGAAACTTGCGGGAGGATTGAATATCCTGATGTGTATACTCGACGTGATATTTAATTTCTTCTTTATCTTCCCGACGCGCGATGCTCATATACTCGGGCATACCATCATGTTGCCCGGTCTCGGACTCGGAGTGCTCGGTGCCGCACTGGGCACTGTAGCCGCAGAGTTGGTGACCGGCACCATTCTTATATATCAGATAGGGTGGCGGCAAAGTATGTTGGCGGTATTCGGCAAGAGAGCCGAAGATAAGGCGGCAGTAAAAGATTTCAGACTATCAAAAGAGATTTCACACAATGCTCTGAAGATCTCCACACCGATGACCATTGAGCATGCTGTAATATGCGGCGGTCAGATAATGATAACCATTATAGTAGCCCCGCTCGGAGTGATGGCAATCGCGGCCAATGCCTTTGCCGTCACAGCCGAAGCCTTATGCTATATGCCCGGTTACGGTATCGGAGATGCGGCCTCTACGCTTACCGGTCAGAGTTACGGAGCGGGGCGTAAAGATTTAGCGCGGAGGTTTGCCAATATTACTGTCGGTCTCGGTATGGTGGTAATGACGGTGATGGGGCTGGTGATGTGGATATTCGCCCCCGAGGTCATGGCCTTCCTCTCGCCCGTAGATGAGATCAGGCAACTTGGTGCGTCGGCACTCCGTATAGAAGCATGGGCCGAACCGATGTTTGCTGCCTCGATAGTAGCCTACGGTGCTATGGTAGGTGTAGGAGATGCTACTCGACCGGCCATCATGAACTTCTCCAGCATCTGGCTGGTGAGAATACCTCTTGCGGCCTTACTCGCTCCCCGATTAGGACTCAACGGTGTCTGGATAGCGATGTGTATCGAACTCTGCTTCAGAGGCGCAATCTTCCTCTGGCGACTGATAAGCAAAGCATGGCTGCGTCACGGCCTGCAACCCTCCGCTCAATAGGTATTTATGTTTATTATTGCTGCCCGATAAAATGATATAAAATTAGGGTCGATTCCATTTGTAGGATTCGACCCTTTATCTTTATAACTTAGTCAGCGAGGCAGGCATCCAGTTCGGCTGTCAACTTCTCCTTGTCGATGTTGCGGCCTATAAATACCAGTTTAATCATGCGGTCACCATATTCCGGATCCCAGTCACGGCGCAATGCCGGGTCACGTTGCATCATAACCTCCAACTCCTCGGCCGGTGCTGTGGCAAACCAATAGCCTGCTTCCTTAATGTTTTTCTGCACGCCGGCAGACTCAAACAGGATCGACATATCGCGGTTATGGCTGAAATATACCACCCCTTTGCTTCGGATGATATTTTTGGGCCAATGCAGGTTTACAAAGCGGTCAAATTTAAAGAAATCAAACGGTTTGCGGCGGAAATATACAAACGTACCGATACCATACTCCTCCGCCTCACCTTCGCCATGATGATGGTGGTGATGATGGTGATGGCAATGCTCGTCATGGCAACCCGCCGCATCGTGGTCACACTCATCGTGGTGGTGATGGTCCTCATGATCCGCATGGTGGTGATGCTCCTCATGATCTTCATCGGCATGATGCCCGGCATGGTGGTGATCGCTCTCCAACTGTTCATCAGCGGGTCCCTCGAT
>CAMWNR010000059.1 GCA_947175665.1 uncultured Porphyromonadaceae bacterium | reverse complement strand
AAAATTATGAAAAACACGCGACAACGGCCACCTGCGAAGGCGGCCGTTGTCGCGTTTATGCACTATTGTGAATTTCGAGTTTTTTCGCTAATTTTGCGGATAGTCAGAGTGCCTTACGGCACCGCGCACCGGCTTGGCCGACATGCGCTCTCTGCTACCTCGCTAATCGCTTCGCGTCTTTTGCGGTTTTGATTTATGATAAATGATTTGACAAATATTCCTGAGGAGGTGAAACGCGTGAAACAGCGTTTCAAAATTATCGGTAATTCGCCGGAACTCTTAAATGCTATCAGTAGGGCTATCAAGGTGGCTCCTATTGATCTGTCGGTGCTTGTCACCGGTGAGAGCGGTGCCGGTAAGGAGTTTTTCCCTCAGATTATTCATAATTCGGGCGCACGTAAACATAAGAAGTATATCGCTGTCAATTGCGGCGCTATCCCTGAGGGTACTATCGATTCGGAACTTTTCGGCCATGAAAAGGGCGCTTTTACCGGTGCCGTGGCTACCCGTAAGGGGTATTTTGAGGAGGCGGATGGCGGCACCATTTTTCTTGATGAGGTGGCCGAACTCCCTCTTACCACTCAGGCTCGCCTGCTGCGCGTGTTGGAGTCGGGGGAGTTTATTAAGGTTGGTTCGTCGGTAGTGCAGCGCACCAATGTGCGTATCGTGGCCGCTACTAATGTGAATCTGCTTGATGCAGTGAAACATGGTAAATTTCGTGAGGATCTTTATTACCGTCTCTCTACGATCCTCATTAATGTCCCTTCGCTTCATGAGCGCGGTGAGGATATTATCTTGTTGGCGCGTAAGTTTGCGGCTGATTTTTCTGAGAAATATCTTACCTCCCCTATAACTTTTTCTGAAGATGCGCGTCGCGCTATGCTGCTGTATCAGTGGCCGGGAAATGTGCGCCAACTTAAGAATGTAGTCGAGCAATTGGCTCTTTTTAATGCCGGTGAGGAGGTATCGCGCGAGTTGCTCGTTTCTCATCTTCCGCTCTCGTCGGCCGCTAAGGAGGGGAAAACTACCCCGGCTACCGACATCCATAATTATGATACCGAACGGGAGTTTCTATGGCAATCCATCTTTGCCATGAGGGCGGAACTGGCTGAGATTAAGAAGGTGATGAAAGATGCGGGAGTAGAATTTCCATCTGACATGCACCATACTACCCCTACGGCTCTTATACCTCATTTTAAAGCAGGTAATGATGCACACCCGTCGGCCAAAGATCTTTTGCAGCCGGATAGCGAACCGGAGGGTTCCCTTACATCTCTGGAAGAGGCTGAAAAGGAGACTATTGCCGAGGCTTTGCGTCAAAATGACGGAGACAAGAAGCGCACCGCCGAGCAACTTGGCATTTCGGCCCGAACCCTTTACCGTAAAATCAGGGAGTACGGTCTGATGATTGTGATGTTGCTGATGTGCTGCGTGATGAGTGTCGGATTGTCTTCCTGTATCCCCTCTTATAAACTCAATGGGTCCGCTATCAATTATGATATTTACAAGACTATCAACGTATCGGAATTTCCTATCCGCGCCGCCCTGGTATACCCTCCTCTTCAACAGGAGTTTCAGAATCAGTTGATGAATACCATCACCCGCCAGACACGGCTCCAGATCATAGATGGGAATGCGGATGCCGAAATGTCGGGAGAGATAACGGGCTACAATCTTTCGCCACAGGCTGTCGGCACCGATGCGTATGCCACCGAGACACGCCTCACCATAACGGTACACATCAAGTATACCGATCATGTAAACCCGGCAAATAACATAGATCAGAATTTCTCTGCTTACCGGCAATTCTCATCCTCTCTGCTCCTTATCGATGTGCAGGATGATCTATGTCGTGAGATATCCGAGGAATTGACAGATCTGATTTTCAACGCTACGCTCGGGAACTGGTGACAACATTCCGCTTTATCAATTCATTATTATATTGCCAATGAAAGACTTGCTCAATAAATATCCTTACTTTGCGTATGCTGCTTTACAAGAATTGAAGCAGACCGATTCGCCCGAAGAGCGCGAACATCTGAAAGCCGTCCTTGCTGCCAATATCGGGAGTGAGAGCGATCTGCGCGAGATGCTCGGGCTTAATACGGAGTCGCTTGTAGACTTCTATCCGGATTCTATAACCCCCACTCTCACCACCAACGATACTATCGATGTATTTCTGGACCGTTTTGGCGCGAAAGAGGAGACCCTCACTCCGGCTCCGGCCTTTGATTATGCCTCCACATTACTCCCCGATGCCGACACTCCCCTCCCCGATTTGGGCCTACCTGCTGATTCCCCATTCCTCAATCCTACTGCTACATCTACCCCCGTCTCTACACATAGCGTAACCCCGAGCGCCGCACCGGCACCGGAGGCACCCGTATCAGACACACCCGTAGCCGAAGGGTTAACTGAGAGTTTTGCAAAAATTCTCATTAAAAATCGCAATTATACTAAGGCTTTGGAGATTATTGAGCAATTAAATTTGAAAAATCCCGAAAAAAGTATTTACTTTGCAGATCAAATCCGCTTCCTTAAGAAGTTGATTATTACACAATCTAAATCTACAGTTGCCCACCGTTAAGGCCGAGCAACTGGCATTTTGCATTAATCATCAATCAACAAATTGATTTAAAACTATTTAAAGATGTATATTTTTCTCAGCATCCTCATTGTGATTGCATGCGTATTGCTCGTATGCGTAGTCCTCATCCAGAAATCTAAGGGTGGCGGTCTTGCTTCTGACTATTCAGGTGGAAATCAGTACCTCGGCTACCGCAAGACTACCGACTTTATCGAAAAGGCCACCTGGGGTCTGGCTATCTTTATCTGCGTGGTAAGCATCTGCGCTTCATTTGCCATCAAAGCACCTGTAGCATCTTCTGCCATCCAGACTAAGCCTCAGACTACCGCTCCCGCTCCGGCACCGGCATCTACCCCCGCACCGGCAGCAACTCCTGCACCTGCCAAGTAAAGCGAATAGCCATATAGACTATTAACCATATCCGACCCAATCTGTTATGCAACATCCTGAGCACCCCACCCTCGCCCCGGAACTTAAACTTGTAAGCAACGCTGCTCGTAACGGCAAGTTCTCAATAGGTCTCCCGGCCAACTATGCCGATAACGAAGAGACCCGCTTCCCGCTCACTCCTGAAGCCTGCGGCCTGCTGACATCGGCGGGACTTCACATAATAATGGAGGCCGATGCCGGTATCGACATCAGTTTCAGCGATGATGCATACGCAGAATATGGTGTGGAGATAGCCGATCGCGAGAAGGCTCTTCAGGCCGATGTAGTACTCTCTTACGCTCCTGTCAACGCGGAGGATGTACGCAAAATGCGCAAAGGCGCCGCACTATTGTGCATGATGGGCGACGAACTCTTTAACGCCAAAACCATCACCGCACTGCTTGAAAACAAGATTACCTGCGGTTGTCTTGACAATATGTATTCGCATAATGACGAACCGGTATTTGCCAATGTCATCAATGAGATTGACGGTCGCGCGGCAATACTTTACGCTCAGGAGCACCTCTCCTACCTCGGAGGTGGCAAAGGTGTGCTTCTGGCCGGAGTAGCCGGTATAAATCCTTGCGAAGTTCTGCTCATTGGTGAGGGTATGGATATTTGCTACGCGGCTATTGCCGCCATAGCGGCCGGCGCATCGGTAACTCTGCTTAACAACGATATCTCATCGTTGCAGAATGCCCGACAGTTTTGCGGCCCGGGCCTGACCACTCTCGCTATTCATCCCAGAGTACTTTACAACAAGTGTGCATCAGCCGATGTGCTCATTATGGGCGAGACTTCACGCCCGTTTGAGTTTCCCAATAAACTCAACCGCGTGATGAAGGACAACGCCTTTGTGCTCAACCTGAAAAATTCACATCCCTCGGTATCGGTACCCCGCACCGTAGCAATGGCGCTCAGCAATGTTCTTGTCAACTTCTTTGATGAGATGATAATCAAAAATGGTCTGGAAGGGATGATAATCAGTTCGGAGAGAGTGCAATGCGGTCTGGTTACCTATCATGGCAAACTGGTCGACAAACTCATCGCCTCCTTCCTGAGCATGCCGGCGGTAGATATAAAGATGATGCTCTCAGTCAAAAATTAAAATCCGGGTCAGTTCTTGGAGACTGTCTGATTTATGTGGTAATTATCATAGAGATACACAGTGCCTTAGAAATCTTTTTTAGCACATTAACTTAAACAGTTTCTTATCAAGAGGCCCAATCCGGGATAATGAAACTCATACATATAGTTGCCGGCAATGTCATGGGAGGCGCACAGCGCTATGCTCTCGATATTTGCCGGCATTTTGCATCTGAAGGTGATGAGGTTATAGCCGTCACCCGCGACACTCTGGCTATCGATACCCAATTCCGGTTGGCCGGAATTACTTTAGTGCATGCCCCTCTGCGCGACTATCCCGACCTCTTCTCCTCGCTCGCACTCAAACCGCTGTTGCAGTCTGCACCTAAAAATCAGCCGGTCATAGTGCATGTACACCGCTATCGCGATGCTCTGACAGCCATTCTGGCGCGCCGACTGGCGCAGCGACCAGATGTGCGCATAGTAATCTCACGCCACATCTGCCAACCGGCCAAGGACAATTGGCTAAGACGATTTATCTACCGCCAGATAGATGCCAATATTTTCGGCTCGGAATTTTCCCGATCCACATTTCTCTCTACCTGGCCCCAATCGCGCTTTCCCTTTGATCCGGCCCGTCTGCAGGTAGCATACGACAGTCGCAACACTACCCCCACCCTTCTCCCGGAACCCGAACGTGGTGCCGTAACCGCCATGTATCACGGCTACCTGCGCGAAGGGAAGGGACTGATGACACTGCTCTCAGCGCTGGCTCTGCTCAAAGACACACGGCTCAGACTCAAAATAGTAGGCTCCGGTGATGCGGAATATATTGATGCGTTGCGCAATCGCGCCATAACGCTGGGGATAATGGATAAAATCGACTGGCACTATAATACCGAAGACCCGGCCGCACTGATAGAACATTGCCATTTCGGCATACTACCCTCCGAATCGCCCGAAGCCGGGGGGATGGCAAATATCGACTACATGGCCGCCGGGAGGGTGCAGATCTCGACATTCAATAGCGCACAGTCCGAATACATGACCCCGGGGGTAGAAGCACTTCAAGTCCCCCCTCATGATCCGGAGGCTCTTGCTGCCGCCATGCGCCGGTTATACTCTGACAAGGATCTGCGCCTGCACATGGATCGCAACGCATACATCACCTACACCAAATCACTAAGTTGGGAAATATTTATCTCCCGCATAAAAAAAATATATACCCAATATGCACCAGTTACCTCGAGTAAATAAGGTCATTATCGCCGGCAGCCGTCGGCAGGATCCCTATATCAGTGAGATCGCATCATTATTCTCACTACTGCGCGAAGCCGGCATCATTATCAGTGTCGAGAAGCGGCTGGCCGATGCCATATCCCCTCTTGGCATAGATATATGCGACTGCGAAATCATTGAATCACCCTCGGCCGATGCTCAGGCTGTAATAAGTCTCGGTGGTGACGGTACATTTCTGCGTGTAGCCCGCTGGGTGGGCAAATTGGAGATTCCGGTCTTGGGTATTAATACCGGACACTTAGGCTTTCTGGCAAGTTACACACCTGCCGAAAGCGCCGAACTCGTAAGACTCCTGCGCTCCGGTGAGGCTCGGGTAGACAAGAGGATAGCACTTGAAGTAGTACTCCCCGAGGGGTACGATGCCCCCTCTCTCCCATACGCGCTCAACGAGATAGCGATACTGAAAGAGGATACATCATCAATGATAAATGTAAAGGTAGAGGTCAACAATCACTTCCTTGCCGATTATACGGCCGATGGCCTCCTTATATCCACGCCTACCGGCTCTACGGGCTATAATCTCTCGGCCGGAGGGCCGATAATGGTACCTACGCTCGACATTACGTGCCTGACACCTATAGCACCCCATTCGCTCACCTTCCGCCCGCTTGTAATCAGCGCTGATGATACCATAGTGGCTCACACCACCTCGCGCGCCACACAGTACCGCGTAAGTCTCGACGGAGTCTCTTTCCTTATGCCCGTAGGCACTGCCGTAAAGATACGCAAGGCTGACTTTACCCCCAGAGTCATACGCGCACCTCGCAAATCATTTGCCGATACCCTGCGCGCAAAACTCCTCTGGGGATTGCGGTGATATGACCCGAAACCGGTCTGATTATTAATTAAATATTAATAAGCGCCCTGAGCGAGGCCAGACGCTCGGCGAGCACTTCGCTCTGCGGCGACATCGCCCCCGAACTCTCCACTACCCTATATCCATAACGCTCCAGACTGCGTGCGGCCGCTTCCGGATCATTGGCACGCACTCTGAGTGTGACCCTTATCTTACCGTCACTATCCCCACGCGAGATAAGATCTACCAGATGCGCATCGGCATCTTCTACCGCATGCGATATAGCGGAGGCGGAATACTGATCATCCCGGCACTCTACTGTCAGCACACTGCTGTCATCGCGCGCGGCAATCAGGCGCCCCAGCCCCTCCAGCATCGAAATCTCATCTATCACCCCTATACAATTACCGGCATCCAATACACCCAGAAGACGTCCGGGTGCATCGAGCAGATGCGGCAAGACCTCAAGCAAGGGCATCGAGGCATCCACATTCTTCATCGGAAGAAGCGGATTTGCATTGTCATGTACTGATAAAACGTCTTTGGCTGTCATAAATGTCAATTTTTTTTGCTTACTTTGCAACGTATTTGTATATGCAAAGATACAAATATCGTGCCGATTTTGCATTATCGTTATTAATGAATTAAAGAAAAATGACCCGCCTAAGCGTAAATATCAATAAAGTAGCCACCCTGCGCAATGCCCGCGGTGAGAATAACCCCGATGTGGTAAAATTTGCCTTGCATTGCGAAGAGGTTGGGGCTGAGGGAATTACCGTACATCCGCGCCCCGATGAGCGACATATCCGCCGTAGCGATGTGCGCGAACTGAAAAAGGTGATAGCCACCGAGTTTAATATGGAGGGCTACCCGTCTGAAGATTTTCTGCAACTTGTAGAAGAAAACCGACCCGCTCAGGCTACTCTGGTACCCGACAAACCTGACCAACTCACCTCCTCCTCAGGATGGGATGTAATCAACAACCGTGAGTTGCTGAAGCCCATTATTGACCGCCTGCACAAGGCGGGAGTAAGGTGTTCGATATTTGTAGCCGCCGATCCTGAGCAGGTACGCGCAGCGGCCGCCATCGGTGCTGACCGTGTGGAACTCTACACCAAACCATACGCCGACCTCTATCCTCAAGACCCCGAAAAGGCTATTGCACCCTTTATCGAGGCTGCACGCGCCGCGCAGGAGACCGGCATCGGCCTGAATGCCGGCCATGACCTGAGCCTCGAAAACCTGGCATACTTCCATAAGAATATCCCCAACCTTGACGAGGTCAGCATCGGGCATGCCCTTATCTCTGACGCTCTTTATCTCGGCATTGACGAGACAATAAGACGCTATCTCGCTTGTCTTGATAAATAAATATACCGAATTAGATAAGTAGCAGGTCAACACCGCTACAAACCCTTATTTTACTCACCTCCCAACTCTTCTATATATATGGAATCACTCTCTATCTGGTCGCTCGTAATGGATGGCGGCTATATTATGATCCCCCTCGCAGTATTGCTGCTCCTCACCGTATATGTCTTCACAGAGCGTATGATAGCCATCAACCGCGCCCTGCGTCAAGATCCCACTTTTATGAAACGCATCCGCGACTATGTATTTGAGGCTGATCTTGAAAGCGCTGTCGCTCTGTGCAAAAAAACCGATACACCATATTCACGCCTTATACTTAAAGGTATACAGCGCATCGGGCGTCCTACCCAGGATGTACTGACCGCTATCGAAAATACGGGAAATCTCGAAGTAGCCAATCTCGGCAAAGGCCTCCCCTGGCTCTCCACTACAGCCGCCGGAGCACCGATGCTCGGATTTCTCGGTACAGTTGTAGGTATGATCGAAGCATTCTTCACCCTCGCCAAAGCCGGCTCCGCTTCTAACATTTCACTCCTCTCAGGGGGCATTTATCAGGCTCTCGTAACCACCGTTGCCGGTCTGGTAGTAGGTATTATCGCTCTCTTCGCCTACAACTATCTGGTGGCACGTATAAACCGCGTGATGAATCGCCTTGAAGATTGCACTATCGAATTCATGGACCTCCTTAACGAACCTGCGTAATGGCCCTGAAACGACAATTCCCCACTCTCGAGACCTTCTCCATGTCGTCGATGACAGATGTTATCTTTCTTCTGCTCATCTTCTTCATGGTGACCTCTACGCTTATACATCCGGCCGCCATTGACGTCAATCTCCCTCAGAGTGGTGAGCAATCCTCACAAAAGCCGTCTACAGAAGTATATGTAGATAGCGTATGCAATATTTTTCTGGTTGAGAACCGCAATGACTCCACCGGAGTACTCTCGATCCCCCATCAGGTCACTAAAGAGACTCTTACCGAGCGGCTTACGGCCATTCAGGCAGTCGACTCCCTGCGACCTGTAGCACTTTATGCCGATGAGAGAGTACCCTACGGCAAAGTTGTAGACATTCTCGATATGGCCGCAAGAAGCAATCTCCGTTTGGTTCTCGCCACTAAAAGCCGCTCACTCCCTACTGAGTAAAAATGAAGGATTCCGCTCTGACCCCAAATAACAGACATACAGCCAAAGAGCAATCTGCAGACTCTCGCACCCGTCGCGATAACCTCATTGCGGCAGGTGTGACAATCCTCTTTGCCCTCCTGCTTTTCATATTCCTCTATACCTCTTCGATCGGGTATGACCGCAATCGTCTGGCCGAGGCCTCGATACCGGAGATCGGGCAGGAAGAGGAAGAACTCTTTCTCGACCCGATGCTTATAGATCCGGGCGAAGATTTCAGTCCCGTAGAGAAAGATGCCGCTCCCGAAGCACAAGGCTCTCCGCAGGTCACCCCTGCTCCCGATGAGTCAGTGCGCCCGGTTGTGAAAGGGGATAACCCTGCACCGGCTCCCCCTAAAGAGAAGTTGGTGACCCAAAAACAGGAATCTCCCGTTAAGGCTACCACCCCCACCATTACCGACAAAGAGACTCAAAACGCACAGGCTAAAGTAGCAAATGCCTTTCAAAATCCCGGCAAGACCAATGGCAAAAACAATTCGGCCGGTTCGGGTGGCACCTCAGCGGGCATAAGCGGTAACGCAAACGGCTGGAAATTTTTAGGCTGTCCCGCACCGCAAGTCACCCTGAGTACTAAAAAGACCATTACGGTGAGTGTAACTGTAAATGCCGATGGTAAGGTAACCTCGGCCCGCGCCAGCGGTGGCGACCCGAAACTACATGAGGCCTGCGAACGCGCTGCCCGTCAGGCTCGTTGGCAACCGCTGCACAATGATAAAGGGAAAACCGCCCGTGGCACTATAACCTTTACCATCACTCCCCGCTAATTTTTTTGTTAAAAAAAGTATAATTTCCAAATATCATAAAACTATTTATCGAGCCTTGATGTTATAATATCGAAAGTAAGATAAATCGTTTCATGATGTTAGGTTAGTTAGATTAAAAATTATGAAAAACATGACAACGGCCACCTGCGAAGGCGGCCGTTGGCGCTTTTTATAGGTATCTCTATAAAGATTATGAATATCCTTACACAAGATGCGAGAGAAGTGTGGCGGAAGTAGCGGAGTCTACCTTTACCCTCACGAAGTCACCCGGCTTGGCATCGCCGGCCGGAAATACAGCCACTTTGTTTTGCGAGGTGCGGCCGAAGAGTTCATCGGCGTTACGCTTGGAGCGTCCCTCTACCAGTACTGTAAATTCTTTACCTACATCCTGCTGATTACTCTTAAGCGACAATTCATTCTGCAACGCAATCATACGGTTGAGACGTTCTATCTTCACCTCCTCCGCCACATTATCAGGCAGATGCTTTGAAGCAAAAGTCCCCGGTCGCTCCGAATATTTAAACATAAAAGCAGAGTCAAAACCCACCTCCTCCATAAGTGAAAGTGTCTGTAGGAAATCCTCCTCACTCTCATTATGAAAGCCGGTAAAAAGATCCGTAGAGATACCGGCATCAGGGAGTATGCGGCGTATGGCCGCCACTCTGTCAAGATACCACTCGCGGGTATATTTACGGTTCATCAATTTAAGCACCTCATTGCTTCCGCTCTGCACAGGGAGATGTATATGACGGGCAATATTATCATGAGCAGCCATTGCCTCAAGAGTGGCATCTCCCATATCCTTAGGGTGAGATGTTGTAAAGCGTATACGCATATCCGGGGCGGCCTCTGCCACTAAATGCAGCAATGCCGGAAAATCGGTTACCGCGCCGGTGACCTCATCTACAAAGTGATAACTGTCTACATTCTGTCCCAGCAGCGTCGCCTCCTTAAATCCACGCGCACGCAAATCGGCCAACTCCTTAAGGATACTCTCCGGATGACGCGAACGCTCGCGACCACGAGTATAAGGTACTATACAATATGAGCAGAAATTATTACAGCCGCGCATGATAGATATAAACCCCGAAGTGCGGTTGCCCGATATGCGCATAGGCATCACATCCCGATAAGTCTCGGTAGTCGAAAGAATGGTATTGATAGCCTTCTGACCGGTTTCGGCCGCTGCCACAAGATTAGGAATATCCAGATACGCGTCCGGACCTGCCACAAGATCCACTCCGTAATCTTCGATCAGGCGTTCTTTGAGACGCTCAGCCATACATCCTATGACACCAATAATAACATTACGCCCCGACTTACGGCGCAAAGCATTCCAATAAGATAAGCGTGAAAAGATTTTCTGCTCGGCATTATCGCGTATTGAGCAAGTATTGATAAGCACCGCCGCAGCCTCGTGATCATCCTCGGTAAGATCATAACCGGCCAACTGCATCATTGAGGCCACCACCTCCGAATCCGCTACATTCATCTGGCAACCGTAGGTCTCAATGCGCACTTTCTTCGATTCAGTGCAATTTTTATCGTTTTTCGGTAAAAAAAAGGGTTCTGTCATTGTGATAATATTCAAATTTTGTATTACTTTTGCAAAAATACCATTAAAATCTAAACGTTACAAATGAGTATCCCTTTTATTACGGCAGAAGAAGCTGCCAGCCATATTAAAAATGGAGACAATGTGGGTTTTTCGGGCTTTACAGCATCCGGTACACCCAAGGTTGTAACTGTCGCTCTGGCAAAACGTGCTAAAGAGCTCCATGAAAAAGGAGAGCCGTTTAAGATCAACCTCTTCACAGGCGCATCGACCAACGACCACGTAGATGGTGAACTCGCCCGTGCAGACGCAATCGGCATCCGCACACCCTATCAAGGTCATCCCGATTCAAGAAAATTAGCCAATCGTGGCGGGATGCACTATTTCGACACACACCTGAGCCATATCTCTCAGGATCTCCGTTACGGATTCTACGGTGATATCGATGTAGCCATCATCGAGGTTACAGAAATGAGCCCCAACGGTGAGTTTATCCTCGGTGCCGGTCTCGGTATGTCGCCCACACTTGCAATGATGGCAAAAAAAGTCATCATTGAGTATTCATCTTACTATCGCACATCTTTCCGCGGTTTCCACGACAACTACGTACCCCTCGATCCCCCTCACCGTCGTGAAATTCCGATCTATAAACCCGCAGATCGTATCGGTAGCACTGTACTGAAGATTGATCCCAAAAAGATCATCGGTATCGTGCCGAGCAATGACTCAGAGAGCATCAAGCCCTTTACTGCAGCCGATGAAGTCACCGCTCGTATCGGTGAGAATGTATGCGGATTTCTTGCTGAGCAACTCCGCACAGGCAAAATGCCTAAAGAGTTCCTCCCCATTCAGTCAGGCGTAGGCAACGTAGCCAATGCAGTACTCTACGGCCTTGGTGACAACCCTGAGATACCTCAGTTTGAAATGTATACCGAGGTTATTCAAGATGCCGTAATGAATCTTATGGAGCAGGGTAAATGTAAATTCGCTTCTACCTGCGCACTTACTTTCTCTGACGACGCGATGCTCCACTTTATGGACAATATCGACTTCTTCCGCGACAAAATCCTTATGCGTCCGGGCGAAATCTCTAATAGTCCGGAGGTTGTACGCCGACTCGGTCTCATTGCCATGAACACTGCTCTCGAAGCAGATATATTCGGCAATGTAAACTCCACTCACGTACTCGGCTCCAAGATGATGAACGGTATCGGTGGTTCGGCCGACTTCTGCCGCAACGCATACCTCTCTATCTTCTCTTGCCCCTCAGTACAGAAAGATGGCAAAATCTCTGCGATCGTACCGATGGTTAGCCATGTAGACCACAGCGAACACTCAGTTAAGATCCTCGTGACAGAGCAAGGTGTAGCCGACCTTCGCGGCAAAGATCCGCGTCAGCGCGCCCAGACCATCATCGAGAACTGCGCCCACCCCGCATACCGCGAACTCCTCTGGGACTACCTGAAACTCGCCGAGAAGAATGGAGGCCACACCCCCAACAACCTCTACGCATGCTACGCACTACACCAGGCCTTCATAGAAACCGGAGACATGCTCAAAGCAGAATTCTCCCGCTACGGCCTCTAATCCCCAACCGACCCCGCCCCAAACCTATTAATAACCTCGCTATTAATTTTTGATCAGGATTAATCATTAATCAGCATTAATTTTTAATCAGCATTAATTTTTAATCAGCATTAATTTTTGATTAGTATTAATTTTTGATCAGTATTAATTTTTGACCAGTATTAATTTTTGATTAGGCAAACCTATTAAGACTGCGCCATACCTCTAATTATGGCGCAGTCTTATCCTTTAGAATCACCCCGCCCCTCATAGGCTCACTACACCC
>CAMWNR010000058.1 GCA_947175665.1 uncultured Porphyromonadaceae bacterium | reverse complement strand
CTCTTGGGATATATGAAGCGTGCCAGACCATAAATGTATCGGCGGAATCCGGGACGATAGTCCAATAATCTGTCAAACCATCCGAGGTGAGGATTAATTAGTTTGACCACGTAGCCTACATAAAACATTGCAAATAGTGTACCGGGTCCTACTACTGTCCACGGCCAATTACCAAAGAAGCAAAACCCGGAAATAACGGCCAAAATTACTAATGCAGTGTCTACTATTATCTTCACAACAGGAAATGGTTTGCCCGTTACCCGCGCTATTGCTGCCTGAATCCCCTCGCCGGGCATAGTGATTGATCCACATCTGATTTCGGCCGCAACGGCAATCCCCAGTATCGTAGCCCCAATGAATTGAGCCGCAATCTGAGAGAGTAAAGTATGATACGTAGAAAGATAAGATGTAATCCACATATTAACATCAAGCATAAATCCGAATACAAATCCTATCAGGAGTTGAAAAAGTTGAATCGGTTCAAACCTGCGTCGCAATACAATTATCTGCGCTATTACCAGGATTACATTCATTATATTGGTATAACCTCCTATGGTTAAACCTGGAGCAATATCGGCTTCGCCTGCAAGACTGAAGGACATGGGTATCGATGAGATAACACCGCTACCGAGATTGGAGCGAACACATAGCGCTACTCCAAAAGTCATAAAGAACATTGAGGCTAACAAGAGAATGTGTTGCCATAAAAATCCGATTACCTTATCTTTTTTTATCAAGCCGGTCTCTTCAATAGAATGCCTTAATTCCATATTTATCATGACTTATTTATTTTAGTATTACAAAGTTAACGGTTTATCGTAACATATCCAAAAATAGTCCTCACGAGATGGTCTAAATCCATTGATAAACAATATTATACGAAAAATGCCAAGTATCAACGGAAACTACCACATGGCAAATGGCGCAGACTATCGGTTTGTCGCTAAAGTACTGCGCGGGTGCTTGCTTCGCTCGCGCAGGTGGAACAACACGGAAAGCAAGTGTGCGGAGCAGGTAAAGTATAATCGGGCGAAAGCAAGCCTGCAGAGCAGGCATTCAGCATAGGCACGTATCAATCAAGGCCGGAAGGCCTTGATTGGTGCGTGTATTCGCGTAGCCCCACCATATATAAATGTGCCGCGTTAGCGGTACTTCATAACACGGGGATGGTGTTGAAGGGGGGGTATGGGGTGTATGCGTGGCGTTGAAGTACCGCTAACGCGGCACATTTATCGAGGCGAGGTATGATGGTACACGCACCAGCAAAAAATCAAAGATTTTTACTGATACGTGCCTATGCTGAAATCCCGCTATGCGGGATGATCGCCCTATTGTTGTAGTAAGCGGATTTAGAAACGGGATTTCTCGGTATTTCCTGCACCGGTGCCACGATAGCGGTCGCGTGTAGTGTTGAAGCGATATTGAAGTGTCAGCATTACGGAGCGGCCGGGAGAGAAATTTTTCTGCTGTATCTGAACGGCGTCGCTGCATAGATAGAAATTGCTTTTTGCTGAGTCAAACAGATCCTTTGCCTCGACAGTTATACTGAATGAATCCTTGAAGAATCCTTTGTAGATTTTGGCGTTTACGTACCACGGCGTATTGGTAAGGCGTGTATTATTGTCCCAACCGCGAGTCATAAGTTGAGCATCAACATTAAGCCAGATGTCAAAAGGAAGATGAACTGAGTTCTGCCACTGAAGCATGAAGATAGGAGTATTCATTTTTACCTGTTTACCATTCACAGGGAGTGAAAGCCATTGCTTCATTACTCCGACATTCACTTTCGGCTGCCATACTCCCACCTGGAAATTACCCCCTGCGAAGGCTTGCAGATAATGCCGATGGTCAAGATTCGAAGTGCGGATTATGATCGCCTCACCGTCGGAGCCGTACGGTTCCGTGATATGATATACTCCATCTTTGAAATAAGTGTAAGAGAGTTGGGCAAAGAAGCGACGCCATTGTGCCATATATTCCACAGTCTGCAACTTTGTCGGTTTAAGATAGGGATTGCCGGTCTCGTATGTAAGACGATTGATATAACTTATCGCACCATCAAGTTGATCATATCCCGGGCGTACGGTCTTACCGGTGTAGTTAAGTCCCATTCTGATCTCCCCTATTTGCGTAGCGATATTGAGCGAAGGGAAAACATTGTTGTAGATCTTACTACGCCCGTCTTGTAGCAGTCCCATCTCATAGTAATTGAACTTTACATGCTCATAGCGAAGTCCGATACCAACCATAAAGCGTCCGAACTGCTGTCCCAATTCGGCAAACACTGCGACATTGCTTTCATCTACACGATTGTCAGTATCAGGGGTCTCGGGTATATTGGCAGAGAAAAGATTGGTGGACCTGGTATCAGTGTATTCCTCACCGACTTCAATCTGCCCTTTCCATAATGGATAAGTCATCACCAGTTTTTCGGCAAACATCCGGTTGCGGTTGGTTGATGTAGTGTTTACTTCGCGGTCTTCTCCCATTTTGCTGAGTTCATTATTAAATGTCACTTCACGGCTCTTGTACCATATATAATCAGCATTAAAATCAATGTTAAGTTTGCCGATGATTCCATTATAGTAGATATTGGCATAATGACGCGGCACAGCGATAGACCTATTGTGTACATCCGAGTTATAAAGATCGAGCAATGTACCGTTTTGCCATATTTCACTTGGGATAGAGCCATCGGTGTGGTGTCGGTTCCAACTATTCTGATAGTAAGCACCTATACTGTGGCGGTCGTTGATCAGATAAGAAAAACCAAGTTTGCCGGTCATGTCATTATAAGATTCTTTACCGATGGTACTCACATATTGGCGATATGTTCCTTGTGAGGTGGTGGTATTCATGTCATTCAACCGGTCAAAACGGTTATTACCTCTCCACCATCCGTAGTTGGCGAATATCTCAAGTCCACCGGTGCGGAATTTAAGATCAAGAGAGTTGCCGGTGCGGAAGTAATGTTGAAATCCGTTATCGGTTCGAAGAGTGCCGCTAAAGCCATCTCCTTTAGGCGCTTTCGTACGGATACGTATCACAGACTTTACATCGGCTGCGTAAGAAGCACCGGGGTTGGTGATGACTTCTACATTTTTGATGTCTCCTGAATTGAGTTGCGAGAGTTCCTGAAGATCATTGACTTTGCGCCCATTGATATAGATTGCAGGAGAGCCTTTACCGAAAACTTCAAGGGTACCTCCATTGTCAATAACCATCGGCACGCGCGCAAGAACATCGTTGGCAGTACCGGCGATTGCTAAGGAACTTCCCTCGACATTAGTCATCAGTGCATTACCTTTCATGGTGGTAGTCGGACGAGTGGCTTTTACAACGACTTCGCCCAATTCTACTGCTGAAGGATGAAGCGTAATGTCCCCTATCTCTCCCGATTTCGGAACATCTGCAGTAATGCTCTCATAGCCGGCGAATGATACTTTAGCCAATAGATCGCAGTCTGTATCAGTCGGGATTGAGAAGAGGCCTCCGGCATCGGAGATACCACCGGCAATAAATGTTGAATCGCAGTATATTACAACATTTGCAAAATCAAGTGGTGCATTGTTTTCGTCAAGTATGCGACCTTTTATGTCGCGACTGTAAGCCGTGAACGCTGCCAAGAGTGTAGTCAGAAATAGAATGGTCTTTTTCATCGTGTTTGTTTTTTGAGATCAATTAGTGCATCGATAAGGCTTCCATCAAGGTTAATACCCTTTTCTTTCATCTTATCATTTATTTTCTGTTTGGTGTCACTGAGTACGTGGCTATCGAGGTCTTCCCATGATAAGATTTCGGAACCGTCACTGTTAGTAATTACACGAGCATTATGCTCGGTTTTATTTCCGGTTGCATCGCATACGTTAAAGATGACTACGGCTTGGAATTTACCATCTTCAAGGTCGTGCGTATCTGCCAGACCTATGTATTCTACATCAGGGATAGAGTCAAGATAATCTAGAGTCGCTATGCCGATATTGCGGTCGCGCTTGTCGCCTTGGCCGACATTCCAACCACACGATATCAGCGTGGCTTGTGCCATTATTATAGCAATGGCGAGCGTTAAGATTTTCCTTTTCATTTGCGTCAGTTTTCAATTTTTCTGATGCAAAATTATATCTAAAAGCACCTTAATGTCAAATATAAAAGTCTAAATACAGGAAATGCAACCTGCTGAAAATCAGCGGTTGCATTTCTTAAAAGTCTTAATTTTGTATTATCGGGTCTTAATGGGTCTTAATCGAGAGTATTCTCTCGTAGAAATGTCACAATATCCTCCTTTTCAGGAACCCCGAGTTTCTTTCGGATAGATGATTTTCGTACATATATTGTGGCTGTTGTCAGTCCGGTGATGACACTGATTTCCTTGGTAGAGAAACCGGCCACCATCAATACTATTATCTGCTTTTCCTTTGTTGTGAGCAGGTGACCGTATGAAACTTGAAGTTTATCGTAGAATCCTTCATAAAGAGTGTTGATAAGATCAAATACATTGTTCCAATTTACGAGTTCTCCTTCTGTATCACTTTCAATGGATGAGATTTTACGTAGCATCTCTCTGTTTTGCTCAGTAGGTGTTTCGGCTACCATCTTGATAATGCCAAGTTGCTGAAGCATGGCGCGACGCAAAGCCTCAGGCGCATGGTCTTCTTCAGGCATCTGAGCAGTGGTGGATTTGAGTTCGTCAACCATTTTCTGCAATGCTTCAGCGCGTTCCTCATTTTCTCGTTCGCGCAGTCTTCGCTGTCTTATAATCCATGCCGCACATACCGTAATTATAAAAGCAAGGAGGGCAACAATAAGAATAACGACCGTCTTTTGCTGATTCTCAGATTTGAGAGCCAAAGCCCGGCTCTGTTGCTGTAATGCACTGCGTTCACTCTCCCATTGTGAGGCCTTAGCCCGGTTGTAACGTTCTTGTTGACGATTGTTAAAGCCATTGACATGCCCCAGTTTCATCCGGCCATGCTGCTTAAAGTCAATCATTGTGCGCAGAAGATTACTGTAACTTCGATAGTAGTAGGTGTCATCCTCATTACGAAGTTCAATAGCGAAACTGTCGGCAATAGCGAGTTCTTTAGCCGCGAGGCTTAAATTGCCTGAATTAAGAGAGTTCATAGCAAGTTGAAGATGCAGGATGTCGGCTGCTCCGTTGTCGGGCGAAGATGTCTTAAAGAGCCTCTTCACAACTTTATTACTCTCATCAGTACGCCCCATCTCTCCCAAAATTTGGGATTGCTCCAACTCAAACATAAAATGTTTGTCACCCCACTTGTGTGAACGTGCATACTCTATCAATTCTTCGGAGAGCAACAATGCCGAGTCAAGTTTTTCGGCATTTTCGTAAGCACTCAAGAGCATATATTTGGCTTCGATTTGTCTGAGGGTATCGTGCTCAATAGCAACCAATCTCTTCGCAAAAGGTATGAGAATACTTCCCTGATACTCCGAGGTTCCGAGAAGTACCCGAATGCGGAGCGTTGGTGCAACCAGAGAATCAGGCAGATTCCGCAGGTTTACGATAGAGTCAAGCATAGCAATTGCTCCCGGAGTATCCCCCACCCAAAATTTATACCATGCGTAAGCGGTGCAGGAACGTACATCTTTTATGACATCTTTCCCGCTATAATATTTGTGAGCGAAAGATATCAGAGAGTCACCAATCATCGAACGGTTCTGCTTCATGTGTCCGTAAGCCACAAGATAATGATACCTGACCCGGAGTGAGTCTTCTTTAAGATTTAATGGATCAATTTTATCTAAAATCGACATTGCACTGTCGCTATTGCTCTGAATAAGACTTTCCGCAATATTTAACTCTTTTCTGTATCGCGAAGTCATATCTGAGCAAGATGCCAGGCATAATGCCATGATGGCTAACAAGATAAATATGGTTTGTCTCATATACCTTTCTTTCACTAGTGTACTCCCCCCTGCTTAAAGTAAATCCCTATCTTACTTCATTTCGTATGGAAATTACCTCAATAATCATTAAGTATTATATGCAGATTAATTTTCAATACTTACTTAGACAGGGTCATAGTTATCAAATTTTATAATTCAAATATACTCTTTATTATTAATATAAGCAAATACTTGGACTCCATCCCACAAGAATGAAGTAAATTTATAAAGTTTGGTGTTTAACTTTGGGGGTGCGGTTTATGATTGCTCAGTGTCTTGTTTCGTCTGTCTGCATGTCTGATAACCGTTTGATAACCGTTTCATTCCGTGCTGAATCTTGAATTGTCTGTGTTCTTTTCAATTCTCGGGGATCTGAATCCTTTTCCTGAGTTGAATTTGTCTGTCACTCCGAGTCTCACGTTTAAATAAGTTTTGGTTTTGGTTAAACGGGTGTAGCCTGATGATTCTGTTCTGAGTTTAAATTTCCGCTGCAACATGTCTTCAAGACCAATCGATACCGACCAGTGCTTGCCAAATTGTTTTTGAATCGTAGGATTAAGATTCAGAATCGGGGAAACGGTGATGTTTCCAATCTTCATTCTGGAGGTATAGTAGCAATTCATCGTGAGGTTAAAATCTTTCGGCAATAAAAATGTGGTGCTTGCCACGACCTGAAGATAGCCGAATGTATCAAAAGAATCCTTGTCAGAGAGTTTCTGGGAGGTTATTATATATGTCAGACTTGAATAGAGATTCCACCATTTAGTGATGTTGATGAATCCATCGCCGTGAATGAAGAAATTACGGTCTTTGCCCTCGTTATCCCAAGTAAGGTATAGTCTTTCCGGATAATCCGGATTCGAAACAAACATTTGCCTTATAGGGTTGTCAGTCACTGAATATCCGGCTGCGATTGTAAATTTGCCTGCAAGGACAAAATCAAGACTTACCGCATCGGTGAAACTTGGTGTAAGACTTGTGTTGCCGACTGTATAGGTATAGTTAGATATCTGTCTTACAACCGGATTCAGCGACTGGAACGAAGGACGCCGTATGTTTCTGTAATATCCCATAGCCACGGTGTAATTACCTTTTTCATTGAGGCTATATGATATGTTAGCATTTGGGAAAATGTCGAAACGGTCATAATTTGCCACACTTCCGTTTGTCGCGGAATATTCTCCCCGGATTCCGGTCTTGAATTTCCATCTTCCGACTCTCCCATTTGCAGTAGCATAGATGGCTGCAATATTCTCATTATACGATGTGTCATAATCAAATCCGGGATTCATAAGCCATGTTCCGTCTTTGAAAAATCTATGAAACGAATTGTTTGAGACATCGTTAAGGGTATATTTGGCACCGACATTGAGATTCCAGTTCGGATTGAACACCTTGCGGAACGACAGATCTGTCACAAATACATTGTATCTGTTTCGGCTGTCACTCCTGTAAACAGAGTCATTAGGTAAATAAGACCAGCGCATTATATTATCCTCGGCCACAGAAGAACTCTGATAGTTGTAATTCGAGATCAGTTTCAACACTGAGCCTTTATTGTCAGTTGAGTGGGACCAATTGAATGCAGCACTGAAATTATGAAATATATCATGACTGTTATATGAGCCTGAAGTACTCCCATTAAGGTCCGGGCTTGACATATAGGTCTCCGAAGTTGACTGATTACTGGATTTATTGGGGTTGTAGTCAAACTGAAGTCCTATTTGATCTCTGCCGGTCGGCTCATAAAATATACCAAGAGACATATTCCCTTGAATAGTTTTATCCTTACGGTGTGCCACGCCTGTCATCTCCTGAGATGTAGCCGAATTGGTCGTTTCTTCATGCGAGGTATATCTCTCCGACGGACTGCCGTTTACGTTGCCGTTGAAATTAACGGTCCACCGTCCACTATGCAGGCTGAGACTTACAAAAGGATTTATCCATTGTTTATACTCTCCTGCTGTCACGTTCAATCCTGCAGAGCCATTCAGACCATCAACACGATTTCGTTTCAGATTTATTCTGATAACGCCACCGGAAGAATCGGCGCTGTATTCAGCACCGGCTTTGGGAATAATCTCGATTGTCGCGATAGATGCCGACTGTATGGATTTAAGATACGTCATAAGTTGATTTCCCGACATATTCACCTTTCGATCATCAATATACACAGCGGTGCCACCTTGACCGTAAATCGAGAGTCTGTCATCGGTAGCCCACACTCCGGGAGCCGTTTTCAACAGTTCCTGAGCATCCTTATTGGCACATAGCGGATTTGCAGCCACATTCAAGACAATACGGTCTGCCTCCCTTCGTATCAGAGGTGCCTTTACAACAACCTCCTGCAATGTTGTTGAAGTCTGTCTTAGAACGATTCTACCCATATCAGATTGTATCGGGGAAAGCACAACATCATCGTATCCTATAAATGACACTCTGATTTTATTACAATCAGGCCCGACTTCAATTCTGAAGTTTCCGGAAGCGTCTGTCACTCCACCGCCAACAACTGAATTAGTCGCAAATGCTGTGATATTGGCAAATTCAACAGGTGTTGAGTCTGTGTCGGTTACTATACCATTAATCTCCTTTGCCGTCACTGCCGGTAAAAAGCAGAAAAATAATCCAAGTATTATGAGTGTACGTTTCATCTCTTTCTGATTTTTTGTTCTTGTCCGATTTTGTAATTGGCAAATGCTCTTGCCCGTCGTATTTCCACCTGGTGCGCCCAAAATTCAATGTCTCGCATGATTTTTCTCACATCATGTTCTCCATAAAAAGACCGAAGATGCGTCTCTTTGACATTCATTTTTTCTGTAACCTTGTTGCGCGACTGGAATACCGTAATCTGTGCTATCGGAGTGTCGCCGTAGTCATAGAAATCGACAATAAGAAACTGTTTCTTCCTCTTGTCGAAATATGTGTATGTGTACATTTCAGTCGATTTCCTTGTCCAGTCTTCAATATCGTTCTCGTGTACACACATACTCCATGGTATTTCATCCGACATTGGGGAGTGCACTGAAGATGGTCTCAAAGGTGATATGACCCGTTTCGGTTTGACGAACATTGTTAACATTTCAGGGGCATAGAAAAGAATCTCTGCACTGTCAAGACGTGCCGTATGCAGTATATCAGCAAGGAAGCCGTCCATTCCGGGATATTTGGCCACTGAGTCTGACGAGGACACAATCGTCAAAGGGTCAGGAATAAGCACATTCCCGAATGTCATGCGATAAGTTGTGTCCTTGTCTATTATCTGACCGTAATAGTCGCTCACACTCCATTCGCGATTTGCGAAGACCAGACTCTTAGGTGATGAGCAACCCGTCAAGAGCATAATCATCAAGGATATGTACAAGTAGTGTCTGATGGATAATATCGGTTTCATATCTTCTGAGATTTATTTCTGATGCAAAGTTAGGTCGTAAACTAACCCAAAAGTCTTAGTTGAGCCTCCTTTAGTCTTAGTTAGTCTTAGTTTTGGATAAATTCTTGAAAAATTCTACTAATTTTGTATTATGAAGCGCTTTAGATTTATAACAGCCATATGTCTGACAGCCATTACCATTATGGTTGTCGGCAATATATGGTATCTTTATAGTCTCTATAACTCAATAAAAGAACAGACCTTGCAGACGGTGAGCGAATGTGTCCGCAAGGCAGATATACTTGAAATCATTTCGAGGCTCAATAGTGCGCATCAAGGTGAAGATGATTCATCCATAATGTTACCTCTTGTGGTTCAGGGTGAGAAGTCTCCTGCCGGAGGTTATGAGTATCCCAATATCCTTGAAAACCTCGGCCAGACAATGAGTGAATGTGTCCATGTAATAGAACAATCAGACAAAAGGATACCTGAAAGAGATGGTGCGTTGTTAAACAAATTATTTAAGAAGGAACTTGCGAACTATAACCTTAATCCGGAACTGGCAGTAATACAGGCTATTGGAGAAAATTCCGGACACTCCCCAGGATTATGGTCGATAGATTTTGCATTGGCTAAAAATCAATCACCAATTTATAAGGTCTATTTCAGCCCCTTGAACGGACATATACTACGACAGATGTCAGGGATAATCGTCACATCTGCAATGATCCTTATTCTGATGGGCTTCCTTATATGGTATCTGCTTCACTGGGTAGGGCGCTTGCGCACGATTGAGCAGATGAAAGATGATTTCACTCACAACATGACTCATGAACTGAAAACTCCGGTGGCTGTGGCATATTCGGCGGCCGATTCAATGCTCCGTTACTATGACCAGAGCGACGAGGCAAGGAATAAACAATTCCTTAAGATTATTATGCAACGGCTGAGTTTCCTTTCCGGCATGATTGAGAATATACTGTCAATGAGTATGGAACGCTTCAAGACGATGAAACTCAACATTGAAAATGTCGAGGTTAAGCCGATTGTTGAAGAAGTGGCGGGATTGATCGAGTTGAAAGCCGAAAAGTCGATAAAGATTGATATTGACATACCTGCCAATCTTTCGGTCATGGCAGATTCATTACATTTCGGCAATATCCTGTCAAATCTGATAGACAACGCCGTGAAATATTCTGAAGATACTGTCAATATTAAAATTAAGGCTGACACCAACTCAATAATAGTTTCCGACAACGGTATTGGAATCGACAAGGACAACCTTCCATTTATCTTTGACAAATTCTATCGTGTCACCTCCGGAGACCGCTATGAGGTAGGAGGCTACGGGCTTGGACTTTTCTACGTCAAACAGATTGTTGACTTACTTGGCTGGAGCATCAACGTGACAAGCAAGCCTGAAGTCGGAACAGTATTCACTATAAAATTCAAAAGCAATGAGAAAAGATAAGATATTGCTCGTAGAAGATGACTCAACTCTTTCTTTTATCGTGCAGGATGCGCTGACCCGTGAAGGTTTTGATGTAGTTTGTGCGTCAAACGGAGAGTTCGGGCTTAAACTCTTCAAGGAGGCAGAACCGGAAATTATCGTTGCCGATGTGATGATGCCTAAGATGGACGGTTTTGAGATGGTAAGGCTTATACGCCTTACAGCACCGTCTGTACCCGTACTGTTCCTGACCGCCAGAACTGCTCTCGACGATGTGGTGAAAGGCTTTGAACTTGGAGCCAACGACTATATCCGTAAACCTTTTCAGATACTCGAACTTGTTGTGAGAATCAAGGCTTTATTGAAGCGTAATTCTCATGGGATTGCTGAGGATACAAACCTCATTATTGCCGATTGCTCACTTGACTTTGCGTCACAACGCCTTGTAATCGGGGAAGAAACAATTGAATTGACACATACCGAGGCTGTAATCATTGATGAATTGTTCCGTCACCCAAATGAAGTAGTCGAGGCTAAAACACTTATGTATCGCATTTGGCAGAACGATGATTACAACAACCTTAACCGTCTTCACGGATTTATCTATAAACTCCGCAAATACCTGTCTAAATCAACATCGCTGACACTTCTTAATGTCAGGGGTATCGGCTATAAATTAGCCACCTGGAGACTTCAAGATTAATTGAAAAATCCTTTTTCAAGATCTTTTGCATTCTCTACACTGTAACTAATGTATTGCATATTCAGCGAGTTGCAAATGCCGGCTCAAGAATTTCAAATTCAAGAGCGGACTCAATTTTTGAAATGGTTTCAATGGACAAGTTCTCAGTTCCTTTCAAAACTCTTGAAACATATTGCTGAGAACAACCCATACGGTCAGCCAAGGATTTCTGTGTTAATCCAAGTTCCTCCATTCTGTCAAGCATCATCATAGCGATGCGCTGCGAATATCTAAGCCACGACTTATTTGCATTACGCCACTCAGCCTTCTCCCTCCACTTCGATGGTGTTTCACTTGAATGGGATTTTAATTTAGATATAATTTCTTCTCGTGCCCTCATTTCAGCCTCCTTTCTTATCTGATCTCTTTAAGATATTCATTAAATGAATCCCAATCTACAATATCATTATCAAGCAAGAAATTTCTGACTTTTTCCATGCGCGCCAGTTCAACTAATGTGTGTTCACGTTCCTGCATGGTACGAGTCAGTTTTATCGCTCCCCCCGTGATTATATAGATACCAGGTTCTAACTTGATTGCATAAATACGTAGCCATGAGGCATGGGGATGGGTATTTCGTAGACGAGCCTTCTCTTTTCCAAGAAGCATCTCCGAAATTCTCCCATTTTCCAATGGCCTGAATATTCCGTCTAAATTTGCATCTGGGGAAATGTCCATTATCAGGCACTGTAGCCTCTCACTATCCTCTATCGTATCGTATATGGCCTGATTAACGTCTGTGATCTTGAAGTACGAAGCCAAGTCGTTTATATTTTGCTTAAAAAATGAACGTAACCACACCACATCATTCCATTGGTCTAGAATAGTGTCAAGAACGTTGTCAAGACAATTGTCATATCGAACTGCCCAGAGGTTTTCATTTTCTGTTATGAGATCAAAATTCATATTCCAAAATTCATATTCAAAGATTACGATACTGTTATAATTATATCGGCGTCTATAATATCTGTCAACCCCGATGCAAAGATACTAATTATTTTCTATAAATACAACCTAACAGTTGTATTTGTTCGCCAGTTCTGTTATGTTTAGCCATTAAGAAAAACAATAATAATTTTTTTGAATTTAAGAGACTTTCATTGGAGCCAGTTCCGCTCCAAACAGTGCAAGTACCTGATTGACTTTATCCAGTCGGAGAGTTTCTTTTCCTTGTTCCATTTCACGCACGAAGCGTAGTCCTACCCTGATTACTAAGATAGATCTACCTTTGTAAGCCCAAATATCGGTTGCATGTCAGTGGCAGACGGGATTAGACTGTGAACCTGAGTAGTCCAGTATGTAGAATAATTGGAGTCAGGTTGAATAAGGCTATAATATTTGTTAACAACCGCACCGTCTTACCATACCGACGCTACTCACACTGGAGTCGGCCATTGGCTGTCTCAAAGTGCATTGCTACAAAATCTTGCGACTTCAGTCATTTATTATTTCGATGCAAAGATAGATTGTCATTGCGCAGTCATTTTGCACTTTAAGATATTATCACGACATTCTTTCATTAGCGCAAAATTACACCAAGGGTGACGCATTATGCAGTACAGCATAAAGTTTTGCTATATGTTAAAATTTCTTAACTTGTAAATTATTGAAATATAGATATATATGCTCTTTAATGGGGTCGATGATTATGAAAATTCGATAGAATTTAATAGACATTTACATTTGGTTAAAATCCTTCATCGTATTAATTAAGAGTACCAACACTAAAAGAGAAGTATGAAATTAGCAATCTTTGGCACTCGCAATCCGGGTGTGACCTATCAGGAGTGGCATAAACTCCTACTAAACAAAATCAATCCCGAAGAGATTCAGATGGTAATCTCAGGTGGAGCAAAAGGAGTTGACACTTTCGCCAAATTATTCGCGGGACAACACATTATTAACTTAGCATTGTAAATATGGAAGAACAATATAGAAAAGAAATAACCCGGTGGTTTGCCGAACTTGGATTAGAGAACGAAGTTGACAATTATCTCTCATCGTTTCCGGAACTTAACAGCCGACTGGCAAAATTTGCTATCGGCATTTTGAAATGGAATCTTGCGGGACTTA
>CAMWNR010000057.1 GCA_947175665.1 uncultured Porphyromonadaceae bacterium | reverse complement strand
GGGGTGTACCCTCGGTAGGGAAACCGAGAGTAGGTGATATAGCCAACAGCAGAGACGGGCTGCAACTCTCGATATTCCAACTCGATGACCCCCTGCTGAGTCAGATACGCGATGCGTTGCTGGATATTAATATTGATAACCTCACCCCCCTGCAGGCTCTTACAAAACTTCATGATCTGCAGTCGTTGCTGACCGGCAAGTAAGGGATAATAATACAATCCGGCATGATTCTTGATTTGCATACCCATCACTTGGCTCCATATCCCGAAGGTATTATATCCGTATCACCCGCCACTCTCCCGGATGATGTGGGGCGGCAGTTATATTCCATAGGATTTCACCCCTGGCATCTGCCGCTTACCGGGTTGAGCGCATCTGATATAACCATGCTCGCAGAGAGGGCGCTGCGCAGTGATGTGGCGGCGATAGGAGAGTGCGGTATCGACCTGGCGAGAGATGGAGCCGCTCCGCTTGCAATACAGATGATAGCCTTTCGCAAACATGTGGAGATAAGCGAAAGTGTAGGTAAACCCCTGATTATACATTGTGTAAAAGCCCACGATATAATAATCTCGCTAAAGAAAGAACTCAAGCCGGCGCAACGGTGGATAATACATGGATTCCGGGGTAAACCGAGTATTCTCAAGATGTTGATCAGTGCCGGGATAGCCGTAAGTTACGGAGAGAAATTTAATCCGGATAGTGTTGCGGCTACCCCCGTGGAGTCCCTCTTTGCCGAGACAGATGAATCCACACGGTCAATATCCGAAATCATAGCCGGCTTGCAGGCGGTAAATCCTGCTGTCACTCCCCGACTTATATCCTCCAATATCGCCGCTGCCATACCACTAAAAGATGAGGCGGATACAACTCCTGAAACGGGTATTTTGTAAATTCGATAATTTAGAGTATTTTTGTAAGTAAGTAATTAAAATTAATGTGCAAATAAAACTTCAATATTTTTGAGATAATTTCCATGCGGAGCGAAGGAAGATACTTTGTATCTGACTGAGTGACAATTGGAAATTAGCCAAAAAGATTAAGTTTTATTGCACAAGATATTCATTTTCTGCATAATTTCTTAATATCGTTTAATTTTCATTACTTACTTATGATAGGTAACTTTCTCGGTTTTGGCCCTAAGGGAGTGTATCGGGGTATAAAGAGTCAGATATGAGCAAAAAGATAATTGCAAGTCCGATTAATATAAATGTCAGCGTCAGGGGATTGCTCCCTGCCGTAATTGTAAGTGCCGTTGCGTATATCTCCCCCGTGATGGGTATATATGCTGCTTTACCGGCCAATAATTCTGCGGCTTCTTTTACGCAGGAAGTATTTCTAAACCGTGCGGCCGGGTATGAGACTACAGAAAATTATAACGGTGCGCTCGATGCTCTGGCCTCTATCGCCACAGAGGGTATCTCACTGTCTGAAGATGAGCGCCAACGGTATCTATATCTCTTAGGCAAAGGATATTTTGCGACTCAAGACCCGCGGTGCCTCTCCATACTCGAAAAATTTGCCGCAACCTATCCGGCATCGGCCGAGGCTATCGAGGCGCGCCTGATGAGCGGTGATTTCTATTTCTTTGCCGGTAAGTGGAGCGAGGCACTCGAAATATACAGGGAGAGTAATCTTGATGTTCTCCCGACCTCTGAGCGCAATCTATATTATTATCGCGAAGGTGTATGCCTGTTGCGCAGAGGTTTTTATGCGGAGGCACGACCTCTCTTCAAGACTGTCTCCACCGATAAGGCTTACTCGCTCATAGCCTCATATTATCTTGGCTATCTCGATTATATAGAGGGTAAGAATCCGGATGCTATCATGAAATTCGAGAGTGTGGCAAAGGTACAGAACGCCGCCGCATCGCTACCAAGATATCTCTACGGGGAGAGACTTTATCCCGAATTTTATCTTGCGCAGTGCTATTTCAGGGGCGGTGAATGGGATAAATGTGTCAAGATGGCGCAGGGGGTGTTGAGGCGCGATAATCTACCCGAGCGGGAGATGACCCTGGAGACTGTGAGAGTAGAGGGGATGAGTCTCTACGAACTCGGTGACTACGCCCGCGCTCAGGGTCTGCTGGAGACGTATGTGATCGGTGCCGGTGAAAATGCCGGGGATGATGCACTGTATGCATTAGGCGTGTGCGAATATGAAGCCGGTATGTACGAACAGGCGGCCTCTCACTTCTCCCGCATACTTACAGCCAACGATATTCTCACTCAGGGTGCATGTCTCTATTTAGGTCAGATAGAGGCTATCGACGGCAATCCCTCGGCCGCGGCCCTTAATTTTGAAAAGGCATACCGCATGGGGTATGACAGCAAGGTATCGGAAGCCGCTTTATATAACTATGTGGCCGCTTGTTCGCAAGGTGGCAATCTCCCTTTTGAGTCAAATGTCGAGATTCTCGAGCGGTTTATCGAGAATTACCCCGACTCTGAATACACCCCTGCCGTAGAGCGGCATCTGGCGTGGCTATGTTATCAGCAGGGTGATTATGAGGGTGCCGTAACGGCTATAAACCGCATCAAGCGTCCTACGGCGGAAGATCTGCTGCTTAAGCAGAAGATATATTATGCGGCGGGTGCTTCGGCTCTGTCGAATGGTAATCCGCGCAAGAGTATCAACCTCTTATCAGAGGCGGTAAAGATAAAGAGCGGCGACGGAGCGCTCACCGCGCAGGCAAATATATGGCTCGGAGATGCCTATTACCGTACGGGCAACTACAAGAGTGCCGAGAGTGCATATACTGCGGCACTGCGTAGCGGTAAAGCAGGTGAAAATGAGGCATTGGCTAAGTATGATCTTGCATACGCCAAATTTCAATCAGGCAAATATGCCGAGGCGCAAAAATACTTCCGTGAGATAACCGGTTCGCTTACCGCTCTGACCCCCGACATCAGGCGTGATGCCGCTGTAAGGATCGCTGACTGTAAATATTACTCGGGAGAATATAATGCTGCAAAAGCGGACTATCTAAACCTTAAAGAGAGCGGCAGCGGTGCTGATTATGCCACCTACCGATATGCCCGTATTCTGGGACGTGAAGGTGATATAAAGGGTAAAATCAATGAGTTGGAGCGCTTCGAACGCAATTTCAGCGGTTCGCCGCTTCTATATGACGTGTTGGCAGATCTTGCCGACGCCTACATATCGATAGATAATCCCGGAAAGGCCGCATCGGCATATTCCCGCATGATAGAACGCAATCCATCGGGTCCCGCTTCAGGTAAGGCCATGCTCGGTCTGGCACAGGCCTACATCGAGAGCGGAGATAAAGATAAAGGTATTCTCACCTATCGCGAACTCCTTGTGTCGCGCCCGGCCTCTGAAGAGGGCAGGCTTGCCGAGCGAGAATTGCGTCACTATTATGCCGAGACCCATCAATTGCCGGAATATGCGGAGTTTCTCAAGGGGATACCCGGATTCTCGCTGGATAATAAAGACATCGAAGGGTTGATGTTTGAGACGGCTCAGACCGAGTATCTTGATAATAACAATGATATAGCGGGATTACGCGAGTATGTGGAGACCTATCCTGCCGGACAGCATGCCGCGGAATCTTACGAATATCTTGCTGAATATTACGAAAGCAAGGGAGACCGCGCGAATGCACTTGAGGCATACCGGGGATTGGAACAGTGTGGCTCACGCGATATGCTCATGACGGCTTACTCCGGTATAATGCGTCATACCGATAATGCGGCTCAGCGTACCGAGTATGCCGCCAAGATACTTGCCGGAGGGGGAGCCGCACCTGAAGTGCGCGAACAGGCCGAGTACTATCTGGCCGCAGAGCATCTGAGAGCAGGTAGCGCATCCGAAAAGCGCCGGGCAGTGTCGACACTCGAAAGATTATCCCACAATCCTCTTACCGAGGCCGGGGCCATGAGTGCCGTGGCTCTTGGTGAGCAATATCTTAATGACGGAGATAGTGCCAAGGCGGCTCAATTGATGGAAGAGTTTACATCTTCGGGTAGCGAACAGCAATATTGGGTGGCACGCGGCTTTATACTGCTTGCCGATGCCTATAAGGCGCAGGGTAAGGAGTATCTGGCCAAGGAATACCTTAAGATATTGAGAGATAATTATCCGGGTAAGGAAGATGATATACGTAAAATGATCTCCTCGCGCCTGAAATAATTACTAAGCAGTGATTTATAATCATGATAAATATTGACAATATATATAAAACCGGAGTTGTGGCGGCATCGCTTCTGCTATCGGCAGGGGTAATTTCAGCGCAGGAATTGCAGGAACGCCTTGAGGTAGAGGGGGTATACAGTCAGGATAAATTGCCCGCTTATCGACTGGAGAAACTGCCCGAATTCATGAGATTTAAGGCTGCGGAGAGCCGATTGCAATATGCCTCAAAGGGTGTGACGGCGGATTTCTCCCCCTCGGCTCCCGATGCGGCCGCTACGGTGTGGGGGGCAAAGCGTGATGCATTTAATCCACGTGGCTATATAGATCTCTCGTTGGGCTCTTATCTCAACTCCTCGTTATCGGCGGGATATAAGATACTGCGTGATGAGCGTCAGACTTTCGGGGTAAGGCTTCAGCACAATTCCACCTCTTTGTGGCGTCCCTACGGTGTTGAATCCCCCAAAAGATTCAGTTATCAGGATCGTATAGGTCTGGATTACTCATATATCTTCCCGAATAAGGGGGTATTATCGGCCGATATCCAGTATCGTCTCGGATATTTCAACTATTATGGTGGTGACCCGGTGATACGGGAGATGATCTCACCGCGCCCTTCCGGAGATGAGACTACAATCAAAGATAAGGCTCCGACTCAGACACTTAATGATGTAGCGTTCAAATTAGGTTGGGAAGCAGAGGGTAATGAGACACATAACTACTCCATAGCCTTCGGGGGGAGATATTTCGCATATCGTACCGCTACCCGGGAGATGGATCTGCAACTCACCGGAGGGTACGCGTACTCATGGTCGCGCAGTTCGATGTTGGGAGTGGATGTGAGCGGAAATATGCTGCTTTACTCCTCGGCCGAGGGTATGCCGGTGGTATCGGACTACGGTGCCGTGACTCTCACCCCTTACTATAATTGGGAAAGAGGTAATATGTTACTGCGCATAGGTGCCGATATTGATATGACCTTTAATGCCGATGGTGCAACGGCCGGTGAGAAATATGGCGCCTTTCATATCGCTCCGGATCTGAAATTTGATGTAACAGGAAAGAATGTAGGATTTTATGTGCATCTTCTGGGAGGCACACGTCTGCATACACTCGCCTACACCTCTGATCTGGATCCTTACCGCAATCCGCAATTATTCTCCACTCGTCCTGTTTACACCCCTATAGATGCAAATATCGGTTTGAATCTCTTCCCCTTTTCCGGTTTCAAGGCAGCCGTAAATTTGCAATACAGGGTAAGTAAAAATATATGGGCCGGCGGGTGGTATAATTCGGTGCTGGATTATGGTCATCTCCCTATACCCGGTATTGAGATACCTCAAAACGCGATTGCAGAGTATGGCGACGGTTACCAGCGTTATAATCTGGCCGGACTCGGTGTGGGAGTGGATATATCTTATTCACTGCGCGATATACTGCGCATCAGTGCCGGCGGCACCTATACACCGCAAAGGTCAAAAACAGGTATATTCAACGGTCTCGACCGACCGCGCTGGGTAGTAAATGCCTCAATAGCCGTAAGACCGGTAAATCCCCTCGAACTTAAGGTGGAGTACAATTACCGTGGTGTAAGACGCATATACGCCACATGGATAAATACCGGTGATACCGGCCTGCATCCGGCCGGAGCGGAGGCCGCTACGGCGCCGGAGGTGGAGGTATCGTCACTGCGCATGGCCGATATTAATAATCTCCGATTTAAGGCTACATGGAAATTTAATCCGCATTTTTCTATCAATTTTCAGGCCGATAACCTGATAAATAAGAAGATAGAATATCTGCCGGGACTGCCGCTCGAAGGTATTGTCTTAGCCGGAGGGGTGCAGTGGCTGTTCTGATCCGCGAACTCTCATTCTCCCCGCGGTGTTTGAATAATATCCACCCTCCGTATTTAAAATCTACAGATTATGACACTTAATTATAGCAATGAAGATGATCGCGCATACGGCCTGGCAGGGATGACAATATCTCTCGCTTCGCTTGATGCCATAGATAAGGTAGTAGAGATTTCATTAGACGCCCAAGGGCCGATGGTGACCTTTTCGCAGGAGTATTATTACTCACTGTCGCCTGCCGTGTCACCCAAGATGGTTTGGGAAAATCTTATCCGCAATTTCCATATCACCTCCTCGATGGTGATAGCCAACCTCCTGGCCCGTTCGCTGGTGCGTCTCGGCGAGGAGATACCTAAAGATATACTTGATGAGGTCTATGTTGAGATCGAGGCTGAAGGAGCCGATACTTGCGGACTCGAAAAAGATGAGATCGAGGCCTTTTATAACAAGATATTGATGCAGAACCGCCGCATCTTCGGTAATCCACGCTTGCGCCCCGCTATTGCCGAACTCGCCGGCATAATATCGCGCAAACGTAATATGAGCGGTCTGGAACTCCGCGACCAGTTAACGCTCCTGCAACTCTGACAGTAATGAATGAATTTGATATCCACGATGACCGCCGTCCGGTGGCAGGGAGTGATGGTGATGTTGAAAAAGCACTTCGCCCCCTGGCATTTGACGATTTCAGCGGTCAGGAAAAGATTATATCCAACCTCAGGATCTTTGTAAGCGCCGCCCGCCTGCGCGGTGAGGCGCTGGATCATACCCTCCTGCACGGCCCTCCGGGACTGGGTAAGACTACCCTCTCCAATATCGTGGCCAACGAATTGGGGGTAGGTTTTAAGGTAACCTCCGGCCCGGTACTCGACAAACCGGGTGATCTGGCCGGTATACTCATGTCGCTTGAGCCGCACGATGTGCTCTTTATCGATGAGATACACCGCTTGCACCCTATAGTGGAGGAGTATCTCTATTCGGCAATGGAGGATTATCGTATCGATATTTTGCTGGATAAAGGGCCGGGTGCCAAAAGCGTGCAACTTACCCTCTCCCCCTTTACTCTCATAGGTGCCACTACACGCAGCGGACTCCTTACCTCCCCTCTGCGGGCTCGTTTCGGTATAAATTGCCATCTGGAGTATTATGATCATGACGTACTCTGCGGCATTGTAAAGCGATCCGCACGATTGCTCAGAGTGGGGATTGATGAGAAGGCGGCTCTCGAAATAGCATTGCGAAGCCGTGGCACTCCGCGTATCGCCAATGCTCTGCTGAGACGTGTACGCGATTTCGCTATGGTCAAGGGTGACGGTCATATAACTCTCGAAATTGCCCGTATGGCACTTGAGGCCTTGAATATCGACCGTTATGGCCTTGATGAGATCGATAACAAGATACTCCTTACGATTATAGATAAATTCAAGGGTGGACCGGTAGGATTGTCAACTATCGCCACCGCCTTGGGTGAGGATGCCGGTACTATCGAGGAGGTATATGAGCCGTTTCTGATCAAAGAGGGTTTCATAAAGCGCACTCCGCGCGGACGTGAGGTGACCGAATTGGCTTATACCCATCTGGGACGCAGTATAATGCGCGGAGGTGACTCACTGTTTGCTGACTGATCCACTCCTCTCCCGCTCTCGCTCCTCTACTCCATAACTAACTTACTAACTTAAATAAATGGCAGGAATAAAATCGCTTGTCAAGGATACGGCGGTCTACGGACTCAGCAGTATCATAGGCAGATTTCTTAACTGGGGTCTGACCCCGCTGTATGTATATACATTTGCCGCGGCCGAGTACGGTATTGTGAGTTTTCTATATGGATTTACAGCCGTGGCTCTGGTAATCCTTAATTATGGCATGGAGACAGGTTTTTTCCGTTTTGCCAATAAAACGGAAGATTCCGAAAAGGTATATACCACTTCGTTATGGTCGGTAGGTTTCACGTCGCTTGTGTTTGTAGCGCTGCTTACTATCTTCCTGCCCGGTATCTCAAGCGCCCTCAAATTGCCCCGACATCCGGAGTATGTGTGGTTGTTAGGAGTGATAGTGGCGATCGACGCCTTTACCAATCTACCGTTTGCATATCTGCGATTTAAAAACAAGGCATGGACTTTTGCCGGGATTAAGTTTGCAAGCATAGGGGTAAACATAGGGCTTAATCTGTTTTTCATTCTCGCCTGTCCGCGCATAGAGGCCTCACATCCCGAATGGATCTCATGGTGGTATGCCCCCTTAGGTGGTGATGCCTTCGGTATCGGTTGGATTTTTATAGCCAATCTTATATCCACCCTTACCGTATTGATAATGTTGCTGCCATATCTGTGGGGACGTAAATGGAAATTCGACCCCGAACTGTTGCAAAAAATGTTGCATTACTCCTGGCCGCTCCTTATATTAGGTGTGGCGGGTATACTGAGTCAGAATATGGGGCAGATGCTGATACCTTATCTTTTTCCCGATAATCAGACAGCCGCGCGCACTATGGTAGGTATCTATGGTGCCAATATCAAGATCGCTATAGTGATGGTGATGTTTACGCAGGCATTCAGATATGCCTACGAACCATTTATCTTTTCGCAGGCCCGCGCCGAGGGTGAAGATAAGACACGCGCCTATTGCGATGCGATGAAATACTTTGTAATATTCGGGTTACTGATATTTTTAGGTGTGATATTCTTCTTACCACTGCTCAAATATTTTGTGGCGCCATCTTATTGGGGTGGTCTGCGTATAGTGCCTGTAATGATGATGGCCGAATTATTTTTCGGGGTATTCTTCAATCTTTCGCTCTGGTATAAACTTACCGATCGCACGCAGTGGGGTATGTATTTCTCGTTGCTCTGCTTCTTTTTAATGCTCGGCCTGAATATATGGTTAGTGCCTGCGATCGGTATTCCCGACGGGTATTTAGGCTCGGCCTGGGCTGCTTTTGTGAGTTATCTGGTGGTGATGGTAGTCAGTTATTTTGTAGGGAGAAAGTATTATCCCCTCCCCTATCAACTGAAGCGTATGGGTGCTTATCTGCTTGTAGCGATGGTTTTCTACGCAATAGGTAGTCTTACCGAAATGCCTGATATGATGTGGCTTACATATATTATCAGAGTGATATTGCTGGGAGCATATATAGTAATAGTAGGGGTAAATGAAGAGATACCCGGGGTAAGCGCACGCTTGAGAAGACTTACCCGCCTGAAGGTCTCATAAAATAGTTAAGCACCAGATGACAGATAACAAGACAATAAATACGGCAATAGATAAGCAACGTTTCACATTTCCCAAGTCCGAACGCTTGAGGCATAAAGGCTTGGTAGATCCTCTCTTTGAGAGGGGTAAGAAATGCTTTGAGTATCCGGTAAGGGTGATGTATAAGACCTGGACTGAAGAGGAGTTGCAGGGGAGTTTCAAGATTGAGGTACCCGCAGGGATTGCTCCGTTGCAGGTGATGATTACCATACCGAAGCGCAAGATACGTCATGCGGTAGACCGTGTGCTTTTACGTCGCAGGGTTCGGGAGGCGTGGAGACTGAATCGCGGAGCCTTGCGCTCCGCTATCGAGGATTCCGGACGCTACAGACTCATGGGAGTGGGTATCATATATATGGCCGATGAGGTACTCCCGATGAGCCGTATAGAGCATAAAGTCAAGAAAATAATAAATCGTCTCATTGCAGAGGTAACTGCAGAGTAAACTTAGAGCAATGACTATTAAAGAAGCCCAGCAGAGTGTGGATGCCTGGATATCAGACATCGGTGGAGGTTATTTCTCCGAACTTACCAATATGGTTCTTCTTACCGAAGAGGTAGGCGAACTGGCGCGCGTGATAGCCCGTAAATATGGCGATCAGATAGCCAAAAAGGGGGATCTGGATAGGGCGCTGGGTGAGGAGTTGGCCGATGTACTCTGGGTTGTGATCTGTCTGGCCAATCAGACCGGTACAGACCTTACCGAAGCCTTAAGGGAATCAATGCGAAAGAAACTGATGCGTGATGCAGATAGATTTGCGGAGCGTCGTAATCAGCGGGATTCTGATTCCTGCCAACAAGACCTGTGATGAGAAGAGATCGAAAACAGATGTCGCGGGGCTATAATATGAGACGAAAGTCCGTTTTGGCTTCGTTCCCCCTTGACAGTTGGGTTACTTACGGGTATGCCGCGGTATATATAATCCTGTGTACAATTTTACTCTTAGGGCTTTTGCGCCCTATACCGTATAGGGTATTTGATGATACGGTATCTTATACAGGTGCTTCCTATACTATACTGCACGGTATTATCGACTCTGCACGCACCCCGGTATATCCGCTACTGATAGCATTTTGCAGAGCCATATTCGGTGAGGTATGGCAGTGTAATGCGGTGGTATGGTGTCAGTCTATAATCTTTGTAATATCGGTAGTTTGCGTTACGGGTATCTCGCGCAGACTCGGTATGAGCAGGAAAGAGGCGCTGCTCCCCACCGCCCTTTATGCACTCTTTCCCGGGGTGTATCAATGGCAATTTGTGATGCTTACCGAAGGTCTCACGATAAGTTTTATGGTATTCTTTTTATGGAGTATGCTTATCGGCTACCCCGGTGTTCCGAATTTAAAAACAGCGATATGGTCGGGCGTATGGCTGATGTTGCTGATATATTTGCGTCCTGTATCTATCTGTCTTATTCCGGTATATATTATTTACTGGGGTTGGATGTTCGTAAAGTGGAAAAAGAATGCTCTTAAATCGGTAACGGTAGCAGGAGCGATGTTAATACTCGTAATCGCTTCATTAGCAGGGTATAAATCGTATATCAAATCGCATTACGGATTTAACTCGCTAACCTACGTATCAATAGTCAATAACTACTTTACAGCCAGGGAGGCGATGGTATTGCTACCCCGATATACCGATAATATATATTTTCGAAATCATCTCGATTCGGTATCTAAAAGGAAACCGTATAACAGTCGAGGAGGTATAGCCGATGAGAACTGGCGTCCGGACAGTGTAGATATACCATATTCTGCAGTAGAAAAAGCGGTAAACCACGCTATTGCTGACCATCCGGTGGAGGTGTTGAAGATAATGCCTCGCAGGGCGCTGCGAGCCAGCAGGCTATCGTATGTTTATATGAATCCGAAGAGCACACCGGATAAGGTGTTGCAGGTAATATATAGATTTGGAGTATACACCATGATGATAATACTGATCGGCTCTCTGATACTGATGCTTATAAAGGCCGCCCCGCCCGGAGTGTGGTTGTTATGGCTGGCTTCCGCCTCCTTTACTGCCTCCTGCATATTAGGAGCGATGGGAGAATGGGATCGGCTCACCGTACCGGTGCTATCTGCTGTAATTATCCTTTTCTGTTATTTCATAGTAAACACACCATTTGTAAAGACACCCTTGAGGTTGGGGTCTAATAATCGTATCTCCCACTAAGGATTTATATGCTGATTTCCTTCCCTCCGCATGGAAATTATCTCAAATATATTGAAGTTTATATGCACGTTAATTTTAATTACTTACTTAAGGATAAATTTATTATATTTGTAAAAATCATCGATACCGATATATAAACTTCCAAAGGTTAAAGAAGTAAATGAGCAGCAGTACAACTCCCCATAAGAAAGTAGTGGCTATTGCCGGAGCAGGTCCGGCAGGCCTTACGCTCGCTTATGAGTTGGCTGTGAAAGCCAAAAACATCCGTACGATACTGTTTGAGGCTTCTTCCTCGATAGGAGGGTTGTCGCGCACGGTGCCGTTTATGGGTAACCGTATCGATATCGGCGGTCATCGCTTCTTTTCAAAGAATCCCCGCGTACTGAGACGTTGGGAAGAAATAAAAGAGTGTAAGATGATGCAGCGCCCCAGGGTATCGCGCATATATTATTTACGCAAATTTTTTGATTACCCCGTATCCCTTACCCTCCATACTTTAAAGTCTTTAGGGCTGTGGCGGACCCTGCGGGGCGGATTAGGTTTTATGGCCACACGCCTACGTCCGCGCGAAGAGCGAAATCTTGAAGATTTTTATATCAACCGGTTTGGTACTCCCCTATATAGAATGTTTTTTGAGGATTATACCGAAAAAGTATGGGGTATACACCCGTCAAAACTCGGAGCCGAATGGGGCGCACAGAGAGTAAAGGGTCTGTCGGTGACAGCAGTTATCAAGGATATGCTCAAAAAATGGCTGGGCATTAAAGAGAAGTATACCGTCGAGACGTCACTGATAGAGCAATTTACCTATCCTAAACATGGTCCGGGAGAATATTGGGAGGCTACGGCTCACGAAGTTATAGAAGCGGGAGGAGAATTACTGTTGGATCACCCCGTGAAGTATGTAAATATCGGCCGGGACGGTAAGGTAGAGAGTATTACGGTCACTGATGCCGAGGGAAATGAAGAATCGGTGATGTGCGATTATTTCGCCTCATCAATCCCCCTGCGCGATCTTATCAAGTCTCTGAGAGGTATCGAAATACCCGAAGAAGTCAAGGAGGCGGCTCGCGAATTGCCGTATAGAGACTTTATAACTGTGGGATTGCTCGTATCAGAATTGGCAATAAAGGAAAAAGGAGACGGTTTGGATCAGCATCGGAAACTTATCCCCGATACATGGATATATGTGCAGGAACGGGGTGTGAAACTCGGCAGATTGCAGATATTCAATAACTGGTCGCCCTATATGGTAAAGCATGCAGAAAATACCGTATGGATAGGACTCGAATATTTCTGCAACGAGGGTGACTCTCTATGGGAGATGTCTGACTCCGAATTTATAAATATGGCAATAACAGAACTCGAGAGTATAGGCTTTATAGAAAAGGATAAAGTGCTGGAATCTATACGGATAAAAGTGCCTAAGGCTTATCCGGGCTACTTCGGGGGTTATTCGCGCATTGAGAAGATAAGGGAGTTTCTGGATACCATACCTAATCTATTCTGTATAGGACGCAACGGACAGCACCGATATAACAATATGGATCACTCCATGCTTACGGCAATGGAGGCCGCTGACTGCATAATATCCGGCTCTACCGACAAATCGCATATCTGGAACGTCAATACCGAGCAGGATTATCACGAAATAAAGGGAGACTCACGTTAATACCCTCGTATACATCGCTATTAAAAGTCACATTAACTGAATATAAAATTCATGTAGATATTTTTAGCAAAGTTGTAGATATTAATAAATTTTCATAACTTCGCAAAAAATAAATTTTCAGAACTTAGTAGAAATAAATATTTATTACACGCTTAACTTTATAAATTTTAATTCATGAAAAAAGTTTTATCTATTTTGGCTATCGCAGGTATGCTCTCAGCCCCCTCAATGATGGCCGACACTACTATCTATTATGACAATTCCGCTTCGCAGTGGGATCAGGTCAACATCCATTACTGGAGCAGTCCGAGCACTACCTGGCCCGGTGTGGCACTGATAGAGCAATTTACCTATCCCAAGCATGGTCCGGGAGAATATTGGGAGGCTACGGCCCACGAAATAACAGAAGCCGGAGGAGAATTACTGTTGGATCACCCCGTGAAGTATGTAAATATCGGCCGGAACGGTAAGGTAGAGAGTATTACGG
>CAMWNR010000056.1 GCA_947175665.1 uncultured Porphyromonadaceae bacterium | reverse complement strand
GTGCAAGGGGGAGATAATTTGTGAGATATTTGTGGAGAAGACTCTGTGGATATTAAGAAAAAGTTGTATATTTGCACACAAATTAACAAATATCCCAATGAAATCAGATATCAAGCATATCATACTTACCAACACCAAAGACTACATAATGATCGTTCTTGGTCTGTTGCTCTATTCCGTAGGGTTTACTGCCTTTATTCTTCCGCATGAAATTGTCATCGGTGGTCTGTCGGGTGTAGGTACACTTGTATATTTCGGCACAAGGGGTGTAATACCCGTCGCTGTGACTCAATATGCCTGTAACCTGCTGTTGTTAGGTTTTGCCTTTAAACTGGTAGGTAAGACATTTGTGATGCGTACTATATTCGGAGCCACGGTAATATCACTATTCATAGGTATATTCGAAAACATATTTATGGGGCTCGGTCACCCGATAATCCAGGATATAAGTATGAGTGCCGTATTAGGCGGTATACTGTGCGGTATGGGCGTCGGCACTGTGTTTATCCACAACGGCTCATCGGGAGGCACCGATATTGTAGCGGCAATGGTATCGAAATTGAGTAACGTATCGATAGGCCGAACTATGATAGTAACTGATATGCTTATAGTTACCTGCAGTTTTCTGCTACCGTATGACGGTACATTACAAGAGCGTATCGAGGCGAGGGTGCCGCTGATAGTTTACGGTTGGGTAGTGACCTTTATCATAGCCTACTGCACCGATATGATTATCAATACCAACCGTCAGGCCACTCAGTTTGTAATATTCTCATCGCGCTGGAAAGAGATAGCCGATATGGTAAATAAAGAGGCTCGACGAGGAGTGACGCTGCTTGACGGCATGGGATGGTACTCCAAAAAAGAGGTCAAGATACTTATGGTGTGGTGTCGCAAGATAGAATCGGTGACAATATTCCGAATAGTAAAATCTATAGATCCCGAAGCCTTCATAACGCAAGCCAATGTAAACGGCGTCTACGGCAAGGGATTTGACCAGATGAAGATAAAACTTAAAAAGAAGCAGCCGGATGCGGCCTATAGCGAGCATCAGCAAGAGATAATAAGATAGGACTTAAGAGCCTGTCTCGCCTGAAGTCTCTCCCGGAGAGAGGCTAAGGTGGGGCAGGCTCTTAAATTAAGTCAGAAGCAGATTGGAAAGGGGACGTGAAAATTCACAGAAAGCATTACTAACTAAATACTGACAATCATGAAGAGAACGATTCTCTCCGCCGCCGCTTTGTCGATGGCATGGGGTATAGCCCTGGCCGATATCGTAGTGGAAGGCACAGTAGTCGATAAGCAGGGTGAGCCCCTTATCGGTGCGACAGTGAGAGTGGCAGGCACCAACATTGCCACTGCAGCAGATCTCGACGGACGTTTCCGTCTCAGAGTTCCGGATAAAGCAAAGGAACTCACAATTGACTATGTAGGTTTTGATCCGCTCAAAATCGGCATCAAACCGAAAATGGGAGAAGTGGTACTGACAGCCAAGGAGACCATGCTGCAGGATGTTGTGGTGACTCAGTCATTGGCTCGCACCCGAAAGACTCCGGTAGCGATCTCCAATATCTCGGCACCTGAAATCGAGGCACGACTCGGTAACCAGGAGTTTCCGGAAGTATTGAAAACCACTCCCGGTGTATGGGCCACCAAAGATGGAGGCGGATATGGCGATGCCAAGATCAATATGCGCGGATTTAAGACAGAGAATATCGCGGCCCTGATCAATGGTATCCCTGTCAATGACATGGAATGGGGCGGCCTATACTGGAGCAACTGGGCAGGCCTCTCAGATGTAACCGCCTCAATGCAGACTCAGCGCGGCTTGGGAGCGGCAATTATCTCATCACCCTCAGTAGGTGGTACAATCAATATCACTACCCGCTCGCTCGATGTGAAAAGAGGAGGTAATATCTTCTACGGCATGGGCAACGACGGTATGAATCACATAGGATTCAGCCTGTCGACCGGTCTGATGAAAAACGGTTGGGCAGTAACCGTAATGGGAAGTCGCAAATGGGGAGACGGGTATGTGCAGGGCACAAACTTTAACGCCTATACTTATTTTGTAAATATCTCAAAGCGTATCAACGAGCGTCATCAGTTGAGTTTTACCGCATTCGGTTCGCCGCAGACTCATAACCGCCGCACATCGGCCAATGGTCTGACCATAATGGGGTGGCAAGATGTAAAGCAGTACATGAATGGCGAGAGCATGTATAAATACAACCCCACATTCGGTTATGACAACGAGGGTCAGGTACGATCCTCATCGCTCAATGTATATCACAAACCCCAAATCTCATTAAATCATATCTGGCAGATAAATCATAAGTCATCACTTTCTTCTGCCGTATATGCTTCATTTGCAAGTGGCTACGGTTCATCAGGGCAAGGTCGCGGCACTTATAACGGCACAGCGCTGAGTTACAGTTCGTGGTACGGTGCCAACAACGGTATCCTCACCACACTCTTCCGTCGTCCTGACGGCACATTTGACTATGGTGCTATCCAGGATATGAATGCCGCTTCAGAGACCGGTTCAAACATGATCATGGCCCGCTCAGGCAACAATCACACATGGATAGGACTTGTATCGACCTATAAAAACGAATTGATACAGAATAAACTCAACCTCCTTGCCGGTATCGATGTGCGCTACTATGTAGGTTATCATAAAAACACCATCTCCGACCTCTACAGCGGAGCATACTTTATCGATGACGGAACCCGTAAAGGTATCAATCCCGCCAACAACGCCGCAGCGGCAAATCCGGCCTGGGTATATGAAAAACTCGGAGTAGGTGACGTGGTATATCGTAACTATACAGGTCATACAGCCCAGGAAGGTGCATATCTGCAACTTGAGTATCAGCCCTTTGGCGACAAACTGACAACCATACTTGCCGGATCGCTCAACAACACTACATACTGGCGTTACGATCGCCTCTATTATGATGAGGAGCATGCCATGTCAGAAAAGCCCAACTTCATGGCAGGTAATATCAAAGCCGGTATTAACTGGAATATCGACCGTCATAACAATGTATATGTAAACGGTGGTTATCTTACCCGCGCACCCTTCTTCTCAAAGGCAGTATTCTTTGCCAACGAAACATCAAATACCGTAAACAAAAACGCAGTAAACGAAAAATGCGGTACCGTAGAGATCGGATATGAATATCACTCACCGCAATTTACAGCGGTAGTCAACGGCTACTTTACCAAGTGGCTCGACAAGACAGCGAGCCGAGTGGTGGAGATGAACAACGGAGACAACGCATTTTTCAACATGTCAGGAGTAAATGCCCGCCACATGGGTCTCGAGATCAATGCAGTATATAAACCCGTATACTGGCTCGACATCAACGGTATGGTCTCATTAGGTGACTGGATATGGGATAGCAACGCTACAGGTTACTTCTACAACAGTTACGGCCAGCCCCTGGCAAATACCAAAGGAGACCTCGCGTCAGGTGTACTCGCCCCCGACCATGCCAAGGCGGTACTTAACCAGAAAGGACGTAAGGTAGGTGGCTCAGCACAATCTACAGGCTATCTCGGAGTAAACGTGCGTCCGTTCAAGGGGCTGCGTATCGGTATAGACTGGACCTGCTCGGCACGCAACTACTCGGACTTCTCGATCAGTGCATCACAATATGCCCCCGGCGCCACAATTTCAGTTGGCAAACCGTGGAGAATACCCTGGGGTAATCAGTTAGACCTCTCATGCAGTTACAACTTCAAGATAAGTGGTCTTGATGCAACAATTTTCGGTAATGTATATAACGTAGCCGGCTATAACTATGTAATGGATGCTTATACAGACGCCACCAAAGACGGAGCCTGGGATAACGCATACCGCACATTCTATTCATTCGGCCGTACATACGCACTGCGTCTGAAAATTGCATTCTAAAAAATTAAACCTTTAGAAAGAAATTAAAAATGAAACTACATAAATCCATACTGCTTCCCGCAGCGGCAATGCTTGTATTGGGAAGTTGCAGCGAAAACGCCTGGAACGATCATCTCGATGGTTTTCAGGCTCCGACCGCCGCAGAGGGAGTGACTACAGCCACATACGTACTGACAGCAGCCGATTACTCCACAATAGCATCGCTCGATGCAAATAAGACACTGGCCGAAGCAGCCGGTGAGAGCGATGCGCTCGCCGCTATAGGCACCAACGGGTGTTTTGCTACCGAAGAGCAGGCTCAGAAATATATACCCGCTCTCCTGGCTACAACCGACAAGAATCTCCCGTACTTCACCTACAACAACGAGTCAAGCGTTAAGGTGAGTTACAATGTATCCTCAGCGCTCCCCGCGATAGTAAAAGGTGTAAATGCAGGCACACCCACATATAAGGTTACAACCCCCGATTACATCGATGCATGGGGCGACGACGAAGAGTTTATCAATGCATTCTGTCCGTCGGTACCTGCAGCAGAATTTATACCTGAAATTCTTGAGGAGAAGATGAAAGATGCCGCCGCCGGTTCGTATGTGGTGGTAAACTACAACGAATCATCGGCCAATCCCGATTTCGGAGGTGACGATACCCCCGGACCTTCAAAGCCGGTCTGGAATGAGACAAATCTGCTCGGATCTGTAACTCTGGATCAGAATGTAGAGATACACGGTATAGTAACCGCGATCAACGCCCGCGGATTTGTGCTGAGCGATAAGGGTGGTTCGATACTCTGTTATCAGGCCAGCGGTTTTGACCAGGGTCTTGTACCCCTATACAGTCAGGTAATAGTAAAAGGGAAGGTATCCGCATACAACAAAGGTTACCAGATTGCTATCAATGCCGGCGAATATGAAGTAGGGGAGGTCGGAGCATATACATATCCCGCACCTGTGACAGTAGACGGAGCGGCTATGGATGCTGCCATCGCTGCTACAGAAGATTTTACGGCCAAGTATGTAAAACTTACCGGCACTCTCTCGATCAGCGGCAACTACTACAACTTCACTGTAGCCGGAGCGGAGACTGCCCAGGGTAGTTTCTATATGACCCCCGACTTCATAAAATCTCAGGTAGAAGATGGCCAGGAGTATGATATATACGGATACTTTACCTCTATTTCAGGCGGTAGATATTACAATATCTGTGTGACTCAGATTGCGCAGCCGGGTGCCAAGACAGCGATACGTAGTATAAAGCGTGTATCGGCAGGAAGCATTGTGGCAGTAGAGAAAAATCTGTTGTATCAGTATGACGGAAACGCATGGAAGAATGTGAGCGATGCATACGTACTCAATCCTGCGGATTATCAGGCTATGGGTAACACCTACGGTAGCCTCAGCCAGGCTCAGCGCGATAAGGATCTTCCGATCTTCCTCAAGCAGAACTATCCCTACGCAGCCGAAGGTGATACCAAGACCCTCGTATATACCTACTATGCAAACAGCGAAACCTCAAATCAGGCACGCGAATATGTATTGCAAGATGGTGTATGGAGTGCTAATTTAGGTGAAGGGGTATCTCAATTTACCAAGGTAGACGGTGAGTGGGTATTCAATCCGTCGATAGTAATCACGCTCCCATACGCGCGCAATACCGATCCTTCATATACCTACTACATGGAGTGTGTAAACTGGGTATACGAGAATATCTGTGTGCCGATGGGCGACACCTCACTCACAAGCGGAAAATACTTTATCGACTATCGAGGCAATGCAGAGTTCTACTCAGGAGCATCGGCATTTTACGGCAACGTAGATGTACGCGCTTCATCAGCCCTGTCGCATTGTCCGGAAGGTTATACCGGTTATGACGGACTTACCGATGATGAGATAACCCTGCTTATGAAGAAGAGATTCTGCACAGAGGTAATGCTCCATGCACTCGAAGCGTTGCATCCCGATGTGAAACCGGCAGGCGATATGGAGGTTACCATCACCGTGAACTTCACCGTATACGACGGCGGTTCGAACGATGCCAACGTAGTCTACAAAGTAGTAGGCCCCGGCCAATTGGAATATGTATCTACAACCTGCGTAGAACCCGGAGAAGACTCAGACTGGAAATAACCCAAAACCTGAAAACGCCACAAAGGGAACAAAGAAATACCCGCGCCGATTACGGTGCGGGTATTATGTTTATGATATAATATTATTCTGTTAATGATTTAATGTGGATTGTGAGATCAGAGGGGTTGAGACATTTTGCGGTAGATATAGGTGGCAGGGCGGATGTGAGGGGTAGAGGGATGGTTGTAAGAGGGGAGGCGTATGGCACCATTAGCGGGGATCCAGTCAATTATCGCATCTACCCAACGGCTTATTCCATCGCGCGACGGGTGCGGATTAGTACCGCTCTGGCGAGACAACTTCAGCGGAAGAGAGTTGAAATAGTGAGTACTACCCATTTTGCTCTCCAGCCAACCATTCAGAGGTTCGCCCCACTGCTTGCCCGGCCATGTAGGAGGGCCTACCCAAATAATCGGGATATTACCGCAGGCATTCTTGATTTTATCAATAGCCGCTCCGTATCTTGTCTGAGGATTCTTCTCTGCCAATTCATTAAGCCCGAGACAGATAAAAACAGCGTCAGGTTTGGTCTGATTGATATACCCGGTAATTTTATTGCTATTGTTGGCCCACTTGTTGATAGTAGAACCATCCCATATCACGGTAGCAACTTCAAAATCATTACTCTTACCGTAAGCGGCCATACGTTCGGCCAGCCATCCGGTCATCGAGTCGCCTATGACGAGTATCTTTTTGGCTACCGGACGGGAATCAGCGTCCGAATGCTCACTCCCCATCTGCGAAGAATGTAAATCAGCACTAAATGAAGCCGCAGACACATTATTGAGAGAGCAAGAAAATGCTACCAGAGCAAAAAAGATAGATAATATGTAAGCCTTATAATGCATATTCGGTTAAAAAGGATTATATTTGTAGTTAAATAACAATGCGAAACGTAAAAATATTCAATGGTTGGTGAAATTTTTGCAATAATCATTGTTTATCCTTAAAAATAGAATATAATCCAAGCACAATTATGTCTGAAAAGATAATCACCGATATCAACGAACTCAGCGCGCAAACTGCTGATGACAAGAAAAAAATTGTAGTAAGCGGTATCAGATCTACCGGTAATCTGCATCTGGGCAATTACTATGGAGCCGTAAATAAATTCCTGAAGATGCAGGATGATTTCGATTGCAGATTCTTTATCGCTGATCTTCACGCCCTTACCACTAATCCTGATCCCAAACAGTTGCATGAGAGTGTAAAGAATATTCTCGCAGAGTACCTCGCAGCCGGGCTTGATCCTGAGAAGAATATACTGTATGTGCAGAGCGATGTGCCTGAAATCTCAGAGATGTATCTGCTGATGAATATGCATGTCGGCATCGGCGAACTGATGCGAACCGCTTCATTTAAAGACAAGGCGCGCAAGGCATTGGGACTCACCGGCGATGGAGAGGAGATAGAAAAAGAGATTATCGGAAACCAGGGCAACAATGCCCGCGTAAATGCCGGACTCCTTACATACCCCACTCTGATGGCTGTCGATATACTGATACACAAGGCCGACTTTGTCCCTGTAGGAAAGGATCAGGAGCAGCACCTCGAACTCACACGTCGCTTTGCACGTCGTTTTAACAGTTTTTACGGCGTAGACTACTTCGGTGAGCCGGTCAACTTTAATTTCGGGGGTGAGGCTATCAAAGTACCCGGACTCGACGGTAGCGGTAAGATGGGTAAGAGCGAGGGTAACTGCATATATCTCATCGATGATGAGAAAGTGCTTCGAAAGAAAGTAATGCGCGCTGTAACTGATGAGGGACCGAAAGAACCGAATCAGAAGCCGAGTCAGCCTGTCGAGAATCTCTTCACCCTGATGGATCTTGTAAGCGAACCGGAAGTTGTGAAGCATTACCGCGATGCGTATGCAGATATGTCGATACGTTATGGTGATATGAAAAAGCAACTCGCAGAGGATATACTGAAAGTTACCCTACCTATCCGTCAGCGTATCATGGATATCCGCGACAATGACGAATACTTATCAAAGGTGGTAAGAGAGGGTGCGGAGCGCGCGCGAGCATACGCCGCCGATACTCTTAAAGACGTAAGAGAGATAATGGGTATTCGCAAGATCTGATTTAGAATCTCTCTTAATGAAGCGGATTTCAATAGTATTTAAAAATGGTATAGGGTCAGTATCGCTGTTATCAGCGATACTGATACTGTTTATCTCCCTGTCGGGATGTAAACAGGGTAAGGCACCAGCAGACAAACCCGTATTGGCTGTAAGTTATGATGCTCAGAAATACATCCTTGAGCAGATTGCCGGGCCGGATTACGAAATTAAAGTGCTCTTGCCACCCGGTAGCGATCCCGAAATGTATGAACCCGATATGCGCACCATGTCGGCCATAGAGGATGCTGATCTATACTTCAGTACATTTACCCTCGGGTTTGAAGACCGTATGGCAACAACGCTTTCTCAAAATTATCCCGATCTTAAGATACTTAATGTTTCAACCGGGATTGATGAGATTAAAGGTACTCACACCGGTATGGCAGAGGGAGTGTTAGGTAATAAACATACTTCCGCAGGATCGGAAGATGGCGGGCATAGTCACGGTCATGCGCATGTCACTGACCCGCATCTGATGACCTCGATAGGCAACATACGTATTATCGCTAAGAATATGCTCACCGGCCTCAGTAATCAGTATCCTGGTGATAAGGAGGTTTTTCAGAAGCGGTATGATGTTTTAAATGATTCGCTTCAGGCATACTCTCATCGATTGGATTCGATAATGGCTCCACTGAGAGGGAAGAGTTTTGTGGTCATGCATCCGGCCATGAGTTACTTTGCCCGCGATTACGGCATGTATCAGGTATCGCTCGAAAAAGATGGCAAAGAAGCCTCCCCCCGACAACTCCGCGAGCGACTCGATGAAGCGGCTTCCGCGCAACCGTTGGTATTATTTTACGAGAAAGGACATGGAGATAACTCCGCGGCAAGCATGGCCTCTCAACTCGGCATATCCGCTCACCCCATTAATTTTGAAGGCGCAGATTTCCTGCAAGAGATAGAAAGTGCCGCAAGAATATTACGACGTAAGTAATAAAAAATCAAACGATATTATAAAAGTAAGTATAGAAGTTTACGTTAAATTTTCATTATTTACTTAGCACAAAATAACCGAGAGATGGAAGAATTGATCCGCCTTACCGACGTGGGAGTAGAGTTTGATGGGAAACGTGTACTGACCGATGTGAATATGTCGGTGAACCGGGGTGATTTTCTCGCGATAACCGGGCCTAACGGTGGTGGCAAAACCACACTGATGCGTGTGATGCTTAAACTTCTGAAGCCTACCCGGGGTAAAGTGGAATACTTCACCGCTTCGCGCGAGGCAAAGCGCCTTAAGGTAGGGTATCTGCCACAGAAAAGTATGATAGATACCAAATTTCCTGTCTCGGTAAGAGATACCATCATGTCCGGTCTTCAGACAGGCTTTTTAGGGCGTCTTCCGTCCGGTGCTGATACGAAATTCAAAGAGATAGTCGAATTATGCGGAGTCGGAGATTATCTCGACAAACGTATAGGAGTCCTCTCAGGAGGTCAATTACAGCGCACCCTCTTAGGGAGAGCGATAATATCCGATCCGGAGATTATCTTTCTCGACGAGCCGCTATCATACGTAGATAAAGAGTTTGAGCATAAGATTTACTCAATGATGCAGGACTTAAGTCAGCGCAGTACTCTGGTACTTGTAAGTCACGAGATGTCAGAGATAGGACGAATGGCAAACCGTCATATTCTTGTAGACCATCACGTAGTGCGCTGTCCGCATTGTCATCACCTTAAAGAATCATAGAAGATTGATATTATGGTTCTGAATATAATCTGGATAGCATTTTTTGCCATAGCATTCCTTATGGCGCTCGGGGCTACTCTGTTTGACGGTAATCTGCAGATATGGAGCGATATTATGAACGCTTCATTTTCTCAGGCAGCATTTGCCTTTGAGGTGAGCCTGGGCTTGACAGGAGTCTTGACCCTATGGATGGGGTTGATGAAGATAGGAGAGCGAGGAGGGGTCATAGAGGGGATGAGCCGTCTGATTTCCCCCTTCTTCAGCCGTTTATTTCCGGGTATACCGAAGGGCCACCCGGCTATGGGTGCAATATTTATGAATGTATCTGCCAATATGCTCGGCCTTGATAATGCCGCCACCCCTATGGGATTGAGAGCCATGCAGGAGATGCAGAGTTTGAATAAAAAAAAAGATACCGCTACCGATGCCATGATAATGTTTCTGGTATTAAACAGCAGCGGACTCTGCCTGATACCTATAAGTATCATGATGTATAGGGCGCAGGGAGGGGCAAGCAACCCGAGCGATATATTCATACCGATATTAGTGGCTACGGCGATTGCGACACTTGTAGGGCTGACGGCACTCTGCATCAAACAGCGTATCCGTATGGATTGGGTGATATGGAGTTGGCTGAGTGGTATCGGAGCGGTAGTGTGCGCGGTAGCGTGGGTATTCTCAAGGATGAGTGCCGAAGATGTGCAGAAATACAGCACATTCGGGGCAAACTTTATACTATTCGGGGTGATAATGGCGTTTTTAATAGCCGGTGTGAGAAAGAGGATAAGGGTATACGATGTATTTATAGAGGGAGCAAAAGAGGGGTTTAAAACGGCAGTGATGATAATCCCGTATTTAGTGGCGATTCTTGTTGCGATCGGTATGTTCAGGGCCAGTGGTGCATTGGATATTTTTACCGGATGGGTAGAGAGTCTTGTGAATTTTTTAGGAGGAGATACACGCTGGGTCGGAGCGTTGCCGACAATGCTGATGAAGCCTCTCAGCGGGTCCGGATCGTGTGCGATGATGCTGGATGTCATGAAAGCCAACGGAGCCGATGCATTTGTCAGCAAACTTGCCGCTGCCGTACGCGGCAGTACCGATACTACCTTTTATATACTTGCAGTCTACTTCGGATCTGTAGGTATCCGTAAGACACGCTATGCCGCCGGTTACGCTCTGCTTGCAGATATAACCGGAGCCGTAGCCGCAGTATTTACCGCATACCTCTTTTTCGGGTAGTCTGAACACAATACCTAAGCCCGCAAAAATGTTATCTGCCTTATTGGATAAGGTATAAAATAATAAAAACGGAAAAGATGTCAAAAACTAAATTAAAGAAAGCACTCAATGCTCTTGAAAAAGAAGAATTGATAAATACCATTATAGAACTGTATGACGCGCGCAAAGATGCCAAAGATTATCTTGAGTATTGGCTTGCACCCGATCCGCAGGGAGAATTGGAGAAATGTGTAAAACTTGTAAATCGTCAGTTTTACACACCTCAGGGGTTAAGTCGCAGGTCGCCGCAATCAAGTGCGATAAGCAAGATACTCAAAGACTTCTCGACAATATGCTTCGAACCTGAAAAAGTGGCGGAATTAATGATGCAGATATGCACCATCTCACTAAATTGGATAAACGAGAAATATCGGGGTGTATCTCACCGCACATCACTTCAGAAGCGCCTTACAGAATTGGAGCAATACATAGAATTGCACCAACTCGAGGATCTCTACGGTCTCAAATTATCCCGCTTGCGGGAATCTGTAACCGAGATGCTCGAAAGATACGCCAACGATTCAGTACCATACACACATCGGCGTCGTCGCCGATATTGGTAACAAGAAGGTAAGTTGTAACCGTAACGTAAGATAAGTGGCGTGCCCGTCAGTTTAACTGACGCACACGCCATCTATTTCTTCAAATACATCTTGGTGTCTTCAGTCAGATCAGAGAGAGAGGGGAGTGTAGGGGAGATCGAAGGCTTCGGCAACCGCCTTGAAGGTAACCTTGCCGTCTACTATGTTGACACCATCGGCCAACCCCGGATCTTTTGAGCATGCTTCTTTCCAGCCCAGGTCAGCAAGGCGCAGTGCGTAGGGGAGAGTAGCGTTGGTAAGAGCAAGTGTGGAAGTATAAGGTACTGCACCGGGTATATTGGCCACTGCATACTGTATCACTCCGTCAACTTCAAATATCGGGTTGTCGTGAGTAGTAGGATGCGAAGTTTCAAAGCAACCACCCTGGTCGATAGCCACATCAACCATTACAGAACCGGGACGCATAAGTTTTACCATACCCTTTGTCACAAGGTGTGGAGCCTTGGCACCGGGTATAAGCACCGAACCAATTACGAGATCCGTATCAGGGAGTTCCTGCTCGATATTGTGCTGAGAAGAGTAAAGTGTCTTAACGTTTTTAGGCATAGTCTCCGCACAGTGGCGTAGAGTGGGGAGAGATATGTCGGTAATGGTTACATCCGCACCTAAGCCGGCGGCCATAAGAGCAGCGTTTCTGCCTACTACTCCGGCACCGAGCACAAGTACTTTGGCCGGTTTCACACCCGGCACACCCCCGAGTAGCACACCGCGTCCACCTTGTGGTTTTTCGAGAAATCTTGCACCCTCCTGTATTGACATTCTGCCTGCAACCTCACTCATAGGTATAAGCAGCGGGAGAGTCCCCATACGGTCGCGTACAGTCTCGTAAGCGATACATATAGCGCCTGACTTGATCATAGCCTCAGTAAGGGGGCGATCAGAAGCGAAATGGAAATATGTGAAGAGTACCTGATCCTTCTTGACAAGCGCATACTCAGGCTCGATCGGTTCCTTGACCTTTATTATCATTTCAGCAATCTGATACACATCCTCGATGGTAGGAAGGATGGTGGCACCTGCATCGATATACTCGTCATCACTAAATCCGGAGCCGACACCGGCAGTGTGTTGTACATAAAGAGTATGACCGTGTTTAACAAGTTCTTTGACGCCGGCCGGAGTAGCACCGACACGATTCTCGTTGTTTTTAATCTCTTTGGGAATTCCGATAATCATGGTAGAATAGATTTAAGTTTTCAAAAAGTATTACCCATATACTGCAATGATAAAACGGGTAAATAGTTATTTTTGCTAAATTAAATAAAATGGATAATATACTGCAATTCTTATAATATGTTTAAGAGCAGATAATGTAATAGCGACATAATTATTTTGGGGTCTTAAGAAGTACCGCTAACGCGGCACATGTATACACGGTGGGGCTACGCAGATACACGCACCAATCAAGGCCGGAAGGCCTTGATTGATACGTGCCTATGCTGAATGCCTGCTCTGCAGGCGGCTTACGCCAGTCCGCATTCTTCTTTGCAAAAGTACTCAAGGGTTCGCTTTAGGAGAAATAAAAAAAAGACCCCAACCTATAAAATATTTTAGTGCACAGGGGCAAATTTTGCAGGTGGGGGTCTTTATGTAATGATACTCCAAGGTGGAGTTATATAGAAAGATTACTTAGTATACGATTTTCTTGCCGTTAAATATGTATAATTTTCCTTTAATTGGATTGCTTACCTTGATGCCTTGGAGATTATAATAAGTACCCTCATTTCCCTCAGCGCAAATTACCTCTGCACCGGTAGGGGTATCGAGGATTGTAGCCAGTTCTTCGGTTTTATCATAGAGAGGTACCCCATTCTTGCTACACTTCACCAGTTTATAATAAGCAGAGTCACCATTGGGGGCAATAGGGAAGTACAAAAGGTCTAATTTGCCAAAACCATAACTGCAACCTACACCATCCATCCATTTAACAGCATTTCTGGCAGGTACAGTATACCAAAATTTTTCGTAGTTAAAATCCGGATCATCAGGATCATTTAACTCTTGGAAACTTTTAAGAGTAGCGTTGTAAGCCTCCTCTAAAGTTTCATAATCATAAGTATCATAATAGTCTGCGACACGATATACATATAACTTACCCTCATCTTCATAAGCATACATAACACTCGGAATATGCCAGTATTTGCATTGCCCGCAATCACCCTTATGCTCTTGAGAGATTTCGAGACGTTTGCACAATTTACCTTCAAAAGTCTCTTCACCAGCCACTTTTACATGTATTCTTCTGCACTCTTTGTAATATTCCTTATATTCCTTACCATCCAAATAATAGTAATTGGAATAGAAATGCGATACTTCCCATTCCTTACCATCAGCAAAAAATTCTTCTGCAGCACCGGAATTTAAAGTAATATCAGAATTATTTGCATTTGCACATAAGGGTAATGCAATTAAGGTAAATAACCAAAATTTAAGGCCATTACCATTCAAAGATAAAATATTCTTCATATCAATTATTTTATTAAAAT
>CAMWNR010000055.1 GCA_947175665.1 uncultured Porphyromonadaceae bacterium | reverse complement strand
TTAAGTAAGTAATTAAAATTAATGTGCATATAAAACTTAAAGATTTTTGAGATAATTTCCATGCGGAGCGAAGGAAGATACTTTGTATCTGACTGAGTGACAATTGGAAATTAGCCAAAAAGATTAAGTTTTATAGCACAAGATATTCTATTACTACTTACTTTTTAATATCGTTTAATTTTCATTACTACTTATGAATCCACACAATATTTTTAATCAACTTCTATTATTATTTATAACTCTCTTCCCGCTCCGGAGCATTGCCAATCCATACGAGGATTATATCGCGGAATACGCAGATCTGGCTCGCGATCAGATGAAACTTTATCATATACCGGCTTCAATTACTCTGGCTCAAGGTATCCTTGAGAGCAGTGCCGGACGATCTACCTTGGCTCGTGAGGGGAACAACCATTTCGGCATCAAATGTCACTCCGAATGGAAAGGTCCCTCGATGCTCCGAAATGATGATCTGCCTGATGAATGCTTCCGCGTATATGACTCTCCGGCCGATTCTTTTCGCGACCACTCTCTGTTTCTATTACGCAAACGATATGCACCACTCTTTGACCTCGACCCAACCGATTATGCCGGATGGGCTCACGGACTGAAGCGATGCGGCTACGCCACTGACCCCAATTACGCAACGCGACTTATTTCTATCATCGAACTGTACTCACTGTATAACTTCGACTCCGACAAAATCCGAGAGTGGGAAGAAACGGCAGAGTATATACATAAAACTCTGATGGATAAACATCTGCTACGCAAAATGCGCGGTTCGATATATTATGTTATCGCCCAACCGGGTGATACGTATGCCAAGATTGCCAAAGAACTCAAGATACCCCGTCAGAAACTGATGGCCTATAACGATCGTACACACGACGGAGAAATCCCCGCCTGGCAAGAGGTATATCTGCAAGAAAAACCCGACACTCCACCTGAGGGGATAAAAACGGCCACCATAGGCGACGGCGAGACCATGCACTCAGTGGCTCAACGATTCGGGATGCGACTATCTACCCTCCGCAAACTCAATCCGGAGGCTACCGACATCCCCGGCACCAAATTAAACCTTGTGGCAAAGTAGAAATTCCGCCCGAAATCATGCAAAAATCGCGGTTATATATCAATAATTAACTATTTTTTTGAATTTCTGCACCTCAATTTGTTGATATTTCAGATTATATACCTTATATTTGCATATTGAAGTCGTTTGCACAATTCAATACAATAAGATTCACCTCATACTGTAAGATTTGACTTGCGACTGATACATATTGACTGTTATCATGCCTCTGTAGTTCAACGGATAGAATAGAAGTTTCCTAAACTTTAGATAGGAGTTCGATTCTCCTCGGAGGTACCATCTACGGATACGATGATGATTAAATAATACGTATCCCCTACCAATTAACTTAATAACTCAACATCATTTTACTGAAATTCATGAAAAAGATTTACGCCCTCGCTGCAGCGGCCGCACTTCCACTCCTTGCGGCTGCGCGCCCGGCTTCTCCCGAACTGATGCGCCACGTTAACCCCGATGGGTCTGTAGTGGAGTTCCGCATGTTTGGCGATGAGCATTTCCATTATACTACTGATGCCAATGGAACAACTATCCTCTCTCAGGATGAAAGCGGGTATCTGGCACCCCGGAAGGTAAACGGTCAGACCATGCTCGCCACTGAGGCCAACATCTCTATGCTGCGTGCCGCACAGCCTGACATGATGTCTGATAACGCCCGCAAACAGCACCGTATGGCCGCTCTCGATTATTATGGCCGCTCTACTTATCCTACTATCGGAGAGGCTCCGGCTCTTGTGATTCTGCTGGAGTTTAACGGTACGCCCTTTACGAGCGCCGACCCGGTAGATCAGTACACCCGCTTCTGCAATGAGAAAGGGTATTCTGATTATCGAGCCAAAGGTTCTGTAAAAGATTATTTCGAAGCCTGCTCTAATGGCAAGTTCTCTCCCAATTTTAAAGTATTGGGCCCCGTAAAACTTGCCAACGAGTCTAAATACTATGCCGGTGAGGCCGGTTGCGGTTTGCCTAACGCGCAACACAACGCCCGCTTCGGTGTGGCTATCAAGGAAGCACTCGAATCACTCGATGAAGATGTGGATTTCTCAGAATATGACGTAGATAAAGATGGTGTAATCGATAATATCTTCTTTTTCTACTCAGGTTACGGCCAGGCTGATACCGGCAATAAGGATTATGTTTGGCCCCACCAGTGGGATTATATCGGCTATACCACTGACTATGGTTCAGCCCTCGCTTTGCCGCGCCTCTTTGTAGACGGTGTGGAGATGCGTACATACGCCTGCTCCAACGAACTTAACGGTTCGTATCAGATACCCGAAGAGAATCGCCCCTTCCTTGATGGCATAGGTGCTTTCTGCCATGAGTACGGCCATGTACTCGGTCTGCCCGACTTCTACACTACCGGTGGTACCGGCACCAGCAACCTAGGCAATTACAGCATTATGGATCACGGTTCCTATAACGATCTCTCCACCTGCCCTCCCCTCTTCTCGGCTTACGAGCAGTGGGTATGCAACTGGATTGAATTTGATGAGGCTGAAGACGGCACCAGTTATACCCTCAATCCGTTGACTCAGTCTGACCGCAACGCTGTGAGAATCCGTATTCGCCGTCCTGCACCCACAGTACAGTATTATCAGGAATACTTCATTCTCGAAAATCGCGGCCATGAGAGTTGGGATGCTACAATCCCGCAGGACGGCATGCTGATCTGGTGTGTAAACTTTGACAAGACCGTATGGACTCTCAACCGCGTCAACTCTTACGGCAACCGTGGTGTATATCTTGTAAACATCCCCGGCAACAGCACTGCATTTGCATGGCCCGATAAGGCAGGCGATCGCGATTACATCCTCCCCTCAGATAATATCCTTGTATCACAAAACACCAAGGGTACTATCCCCGCTACAATCTCTTCTATCACTTACGACCCCGAGGTGTCACCCCTCATCACATTTGACTATAATAAGGCTGAAGCCTTAGATAAGGCACCGGTATTGAGCGAGTCGGCATCTGCCGATCCCGCGACCCGCGATATATATGTATCATGGACCAAACTCCCCGAAGCCACCAACTATGCTATCACTGCGAAGCGTCGTGATGCCGCCGGCCGCATATATACCATCAACGACCTTGATGAGAAGCGTGTAGGAGACGTAGACAGATATGTCCTCACCAACATCAATGCACTCACCTGGAATCAGACAGTATCAGTATATGTACGTGCCATCGCGTCAATACCCGCAGCGGTAACCTCAAATACCATCACCTTCATCCCATCTCAATTGCCCGATGTAGCGGCAGTAGATGAGATCGGCATGGAGATACCGGCTATCTTCGGAGGCAACGGTTGCATCACAGCACCCGAAAACGCCAAAATCTACAACCTGAGCGGTGTAGAAACAGGTCGTGAGAATCTCCCGGCAGGTATTTATATCGTTACTACCCCGGGTGCGACTGCAAAAGTTGTAGTGCGATAAGCGCCCTGCATGCAACGGAATAAAATAAGACCTGAAAGAGTCTGAAATAAGCGAAAAATAATAGAAAACACCCTTAAAAAAGGGTGTTTTCAACCAAAAATCAAAAAAAGTGCCCTAAGAAGTTGGTAAATATCAAGAAACTAACTATCTTTGTGGCGCTTTTTAAATATATAGCATTATTGTGGGTAAATTCTCAGCATTTAAACTTCAACTTGCTCAACTACCCGATGGGCACTTCGAGCAAGATTTCGTATGTGATACGGAGTTCTTCAAAAATATGGAGCATCCCGGTATCATATCTGCCGATGTGAATGTGCATCTCGACCTTGAGAAGAAGCACGACGCATACGATTGTACTTTTCATTGCAAGGGTACAGTAGAAGTACCTTGCGACAGATGCCTTGATCCGATCGCGATTGATATTGATGCAGATTATCATATCATCGTAAAGTATGGGGAGACCTATAACGATGAGAGCGATGATATACTCGTAATACCTTACGAGAATCCGTATCTCAACGTAGCATATATGCTATACGACACTATCGTGCTATGCATACCGATGCGTCATGTACATCCGCTCGGTAAATGCAACCGCGCTATGGCTGCCGCACTTAACAAGCATAAGGCTCATCAGGAAGGAGATGATGACGATCTCGACTTTGATGAAGTCGCCGATGCCCCCGGTAGCGAACCGGATAATATGGATTAAAATTAAAAATAATATAACTTCTGCCCCCTGTCTCCACATCCTCACGGATGCCCAACGAGACAGAGGCTCTAAAAACGAAAATAAAAATGGCACATCCTAAACGCAGACAATCGCACACCAGAACCGCGAAACGTCGTACTCACGACAAAGCCCTTATCCCCACTCTCGCTATCTGCCCCAACTGCGGCGCATGGCACATCTACCACACTGTATGTGGCGAATGCGGATACTATCGCGGTAAACTTGTCATCGACAAGAATATCCCGACTGTCTAAATTCCAAAAATCCACTCGGATTCCCCGGGTAAAGTGCATTTCCATTTAATGCACTTTTTGATATATACCGATTTATACGATATATCTCCGAGGACTCCACTCGCAAAATCTAATTTAGATTGTCTATTCCTCTCCGGCAGATATCTGCTCCGCAGGCAATAGACAATCTTATTACTATATAACTATACTCCAGCCCCCGACACCATAGTTACGTCAGCACCGGCAGGTGTATAGTCATAATACCATTACCAAAATGCTAAACGCTAAAATAAGTGGTATCGCTTCATACGTGCCCGAAGATATCCTTGACAATGACATGTTGTCTAAAATGGTGGATACCAACGATGAGTGGATTACCACCCGTGTAGGCATCAAAGAGCGCCGTATACTTAAAGATAAGGATAAGGGTTCGAGTTTTCTCGGTGTCAAGGCCGTAGAAAAACTGCTCGTTGAGACCGGAACCGCCCCCGAAGAAATAGACCTCCTTATCTGCGCTACTTCCAACCCGGATTACCGCTTCCCCTCTACGGCAAGCATCATCATACACGATACCGGTTTGAGCAACGCTTACGGCTACGATCTTCAGGCTGCCTGCGCAGGATTTATCGTAACTATGCAGTCTGCCCGCGCTTACATACAGTCCGGTTTATATAAAAAGGTAATCGTAGTTTGCGCTGAGAAGATGTCGAGCATGACCAACTACAACGACCGTGCCACCTGCCCCCTTTTCGGTGACGGAGCAGCCGCGGTACTTGTAGAACCCACCGATGAACCGGTAGGTGTCATCGACGGAGAATTTCATGTCGACGGCTCCGGTCTGCCCCACTTGCTTATGAAAGCAGGCGGCTCAGCACGCCCCGCTTCTCACGAAACTGTTGACAACGATGAGCATTATATTTATCAGGAGGGTCGGGCAGTTTATAAAAATGCTGTGAGCGACATGCTTAACTCTTCGGTAAATGTTATGCAACGCAATAACCTTACAGTCGATGAGATAGACTGGTTTGTACCACACCAGGCAAACCTGCGTATCATCGAGGCTGTAGGCGGACGCATCCGCATACCGGATGAGAAAGTACTCGTTAACATCCAGCATTACGGCAATACATCGGCTGCATCAATACCCCTCTGTCTTGATGAATATAAAAATCAACTCAAAAAAGGGGATAAGATTGTAATGACAGCATTCGGTGCCGGTTTCACTTGGGGCGCTATGTACCTGATCTGGGCAATCGACCCTAAATAATCCCGACTTTTTTACACCAAAATCTCAATATCCGCGGAGCAAGGTCTTTTAGCCTTGCTCCGCTACTCTATAATCACCCCCTGCGATATTCGCCACCGACTTTAATGGCCACCGACTATAATCCTCCCCGGCTTTAATCATCCTCAACTTTAATCATCCCCGGCTTTAATCGCACAGGCACGTAAACCCTCCTCCCCCACCAAACGTTAATATTTAGAATGGTAGCCTTAATGAAAAGCCCAAAATCAAGATTTTTCAGGTATATTCAAGATAAATCAAGATTAATCAGGCTAATTCAAGATTAATCATGATAAATCAGGCTAAATCAAAATTTAAAAAGAATTATTAATACAATCACAATATGGAAAACACCAATTCAACTATCGCTGCCGAGCAGCCCACACCGAAGCACCATGCCGGTTTTGTAAATATCGTAGGTAACCCGAATGTAGGTAAATCTACCCTGATGAATGACCTCGTGGGTGAACGCATATCCATCATCACCAATAAGGCACAGACTACCCGTCACCGTATTATGGGTATCGTAAATACGCCGGAATATCAGATAGTATATTCTGACACCCCCGGTGTACTCAAACCTAAATATCGTCTGCAGGAATCTATGCTCGAATTTTCGGAGGGCGCGCTTACTGACGCTGACATACTACTCTATGTGACCGATGTCGTGGAAGATCCTGAAAAAAATGCAGATTTCCTTGCTCGTGTGGCTAAGGAGAAGATTCCCGTACTACTCGTAATCAACAAGGTAGATCTCCTCAAAGGTAACGAGCAACTCGAAACTCTGATCGCTCAGTGGAAACAGCGTCTGCCGAATGCAGAAATTTTCCCCACTTCCGCTACCGAGCAGTTTAATGTCGACAACCTGAAGGCTCGTATCATCGAACTCCTGCCGGAGGCTGCACCTTACTTCGGCAAAGATGCACTGACCGATAAACCCGCCCGCTTCTTTGTAACAGAAATTATCCGCGAGAAACTTCTGCTTAATTATGATAAAGAGATACCATATAGCACCGAAGTGCTCGTAGAGAAATTTGATGAAAAAGAAAACGCCATACACATTATGTCCGTGATCTATGTAGAGCGCGACTCTCAAAAGGGTATCATCATCGGCAAAGGTGGAGAGAAAATTAAAAAAGTCGGTATCGAGGCACGCCATGACATCGAGAAATTCTTTGACAAGAAGGTATTTCTTGAAATCTTCGTAAAGGTTGAAAAAGACTGGCGTAACCGCGAAAATAAACTTAAACAGTTCGGATATATCGATTAATCATCACTGCTCTTCTCAACGTCATATCCCCTTACTGTACATAGCGGGATACGATGTTTCTCCACGACTATGATGTTATCATTTTTTAGTGTCGGAGATGAGCAGTTTACAATAATATCCGTATAAATTTTCGTAAATGAAAATTTATTTGTAATTTCACAAGACTAATATCATAGATTATTATATAAAAATGAGCAGATTAGTAGCAATAGTAGGGCGGCCGAATGTGGGTAAATCTACCCTATTTAACCGTTTGACGCAGACTCGCTCAGCCATAGTAGATGATACCGCCGGTACTACCCGCGACCGCCAATATGGTAAGGTCGACTGGTGTGGTCAGGAGTTTTCGATCGTCGACACCGGTGGCTGGGTAGTGAATTCTGACGATGTATTTGAAGAAGAGATAAATAAACAGGTAGAAATAGCCATTCAAGAGGCTGATGTAATACTATTTGTAGTGGATGCATCAACCGGTGTTACCGACCTTGATGATAAAGTGGCCGCGATACTGCGCCGCTCCAAAAAGCCGGTTATCCTGGTGGCTAACAAGGAGGATAAGGGTGATGCCCGCTTTAATGTGCCGGAGTTCTATTCTCTCGGCCTCGGTGACCCCGTAGAAGTCTCTTCGGCCAATGGCTCAGGTACCGGCGACCTGCTGGATCTCATAATTGCAGATATGCCCGAACCGTCGGAAGATGACAAACCTGAAGATAATGTGGCTAAATTTGCTATCGTAGGACGTCCGAATGCAGGTAAATCATCGCTTATCAATGCCTTTATAGGTGAAGAGCGTCATATTGTTACCGATATTGCCGGTACTACCCGCGATTCAATCTACCACCGCTATAACAAATTCGGATTTGATTTCTATCTTGTCGACACCGCCGGTATCCGCAAGAAGCAGAAAGTCAACGAGGATATTGAATATTACAGTGTAATCAGATCGATACGTTCTATCGAGGCGAGCGATGTCTGCATACTTATGATCGATGCAACTCGCGGTATCGAATCGCAGGACGGTAATATCTTCTCCCTAATACAGCGTAATAAAAAGGGGCTTGTGGTCTGTGTGAATAAATGGGATCTCATTGAGGACCGTTCGCTTGATGCGCAGAAACGTTACGAGGCTGCCATACGCAGCAAGTTCGCTCCGTTTACCGACTTCCCTATCCTCTTCACCTCCGCTCTCACAAAGCAGCGAATATTCAAGGTGCTTGAGACAGCCATTCAGGTGTATGAAAACCGACGCCGTATCATCCCTACCTCGCAGTTGAATACCTATATGCTTGAGCAGATAGCGATCACTCCCCCTCCAAGCAATAAAGGCAAATTTGTAAAAATCAAGTATGTCACAATGCTTAAGGAGGCTATTATCCCGACATTTGTATTCTTCTGCAACCTCCCGCAGTGGGTAAAGGAACCTTACAGAAGATTTCTTGAAAATAAGATACGTGACAAATGGGATTTTAACGGTACACCGATCCAGATATTCATGCGAGATAAATAACGCGGTACCCTTATCTCGTAAAAATATATAGACACCGGAATAAAGCAACTTACAGCATCACACGATATAACTACTTTAAAAATGGCAGATTGGTATATAATATTTAACGAACAGCAAGTTGGCCCCGTATCACGCGAGGAGTTGTCAAGATATAATCTCACCCCCGCATCAATGGTATGGACCGAAGGGATGCCTGATTGGCTCCCTGCGGCGCAAGTACCCGAACTCTCGGATATACTTTACGGTACCCGTCAGGCACCTCCTCAGCAGGACGCATTCAGAGAGGGATACGAAGCCGGTTACCGCAACGGTGTCTACAACAGCAGTCATCCTGACGGTAAGTCAAAGGTTGCAGCCGGAGTTCTGGCCATACTTTTAGGAGGACTCGGTATCCAATATTTCTATCTCGGTAAGGTAGGAGGGGGATTTCTGACTATCCTGCTGACTTTGGTAACCTGCGGTTTATGGGAAGTAATAACCTTTGTGCAAGGGATACTTATGCTCACTATGAGCGATGAGGAATTTGCCCGTAAATTTGTATATACCGATAAAACTTTGCCCCTCTTCTGAGGCAGTAAAAGTTATTGATACAGTAGTTTGACGCTTAAAAGGGTGACAATTAACAGGCTCAGAGGGCGTAAAGTAAAAAAATATGTTAAAAAAATATCTGCAGGTACCCCCTGCGGATATTTTTTTATTATCTTTACATTATTGTATACTTTCAAAGATTCTGCCGAAGCGATTTATACCCTTTTTTATACTATTTTGGGTAACAGCACTTCATATTCAGCAGATTCTGCGGCTTGATAATAATACTAACTAAACAACTGATTATATGCGATTACTCTACTCTATGATCTGCTCTTTGAGCATTGCTACATTAGGCGGCATTTCCACTGCGGGCGCAGTGGAGACAGCCGACATCAACTTCACTTATGCCACACCCGATTCCTCCCCTCAGACTCCTATAGGAGTAGGTAAGAAAGATATGCACTACGATGTGGCAATGCATCTTAATAATCCCGGTCTGATCGGATATCAAATCTTGGGTATCGATGTGCCTATCCCCGCTACAGGCGGTGAATGCTATCCTGACGCTACCGCTTGGCTCGCATCTCAACTCACCCTGACCGATGGCCGATTTACCCCCGATACTTACTCGGCATCCGGTACCATCACCAATTATGGCACCGAGGAGGCTCCCGATTATCGTCTGCACGTAGATTTTGAGAAACCTTACACCATTACCACCGACGGTATCTATGTAGGTTATACAGTATGTGTAAAAGACCTCGTAAGTTGGACCGCCAAATACCCTATCTCTGTTGTAGCCGATAATAATGCTCCCGGTTCTCTCTGGGTACACTGTCCGAAAGAGGATAATGCTTTAAATGTACGTTATCTCGAATGGACAGATGCCAATGTGTCTCTCAACCTCTCATCGGCAATGACCGTAATGTTGCGTGGTCTGCACGGTGAGTATCTGGCCGCACCCACTCCCGCCTCTACTGTTGCGGCTGAAATAGGAAGTTTTACCGATCTCCCGGTATCTATTACCAATTTCGGTACCCAACCTATCACTTCAATTGAATATCAGGTATCAGAATCTGATTCCGATGTAGTGCTTTACACAGCAACCCAGGTGTTGGAAACACCCATACCCGCAATTTTCGGCAGATCTGAATCCACCTTAATTACCGTACCGGCTGAGTCGGTAGAGGCCGAATCAATCATGCGTCTCGCTATCACCAAGGTCAACGGTAATGAGAATATGGCTACAGTGCCTTACAATACTTTCCGTCTGGTAAGCCGCGAACATATACCGGTTCGCCGCCCCCTTATCGAGGAGTTAACCGGTCTTTGGTGCAAATATTGTCCTGAAGGATACGTAATCCTCAAGCAGTTGCGCGATACCTATTCTCACGAAGAGGCTCCCATCATTGCCGTGCATTGCCAGGACGCGATGACCACTATCTCCGAACACCCCTTCCCTACCGGTGCTTCTGCTCCCTCTATAATTATCGACCGTGTGAAGCGTGTTTACAATTTCAATAATCTCAAGGATGAATGGGAAGCGCGTAAACGCGAGTTATGTCCCGTTGACATTAAGGTGGATATATTTTGGGATGATGAGGAGAAAACCATCCTCCGCCCGGTCACTACAGTTAATTTCGCATTTCTTGAGCCGGGACAGAAATATCTTATAAGTTATGCCCTTGTAGAAGACGATATGTCTGATCCCGAGTGGAATCAATACAACCTGCCCGAAAACTGGGCCGACAGAGAAGGTCCTTACTGGGATCTTGTCAAGGAGGGTTATGGCATCAAAGGACTTATATATGATGATGTCGCTCTGGCCATGCCTTCTATCTATGGCATGAGCGATTCGCTACCTGAAGAAATCGAAGCGGGCGTAGATTACTCACATTCTACCATTATCAACCCCGCTGAGTGTACCAACTCTTATAAGTTCGGTGTAAACTTCGGTAAACTTGTGACTCAGAACCCCGATAATCTCCGTGTTATAGCATATATCTGCGATCCGGATACTCACGAGGTATATAATTCCGCATCATCTGATTATGCCGCAAAGGCTCCCGTATACGGTGCGTCAGGCATAAATTGCCCCGATAATGTAATCGCAGAGCCGATTCTGGTGGAATATTTTACCCTCGATGGCATGCGCATCAAGTCCGCGCCTAAAAAACAACCTTATATCGCTGTATATCACTATCAAGATGGAAGCGTGAAGAGTGCAAAACATTTGCAGTAACTGCAAACAACTGGCAGCAAAAGCCGATGTGTTAAGAATATTTAATACAGTAAAATCCAATTTAATTGCCGAATTATTAGGAATTTGCGGCTCGGATTAGTAATTTTGTATTGAAGTCATCACGATGATGGCTTCAATACTTTTTTGTGGATATTAACATCTATATCCTCACATCACCCTACTCGGGCCGCATTATTTTATCAGGCAGAGTATTTTTAAGAATAATAATTTAAAACGTATATATAGATTATGGCAGCAAAGAAGAAAAGCGCGACCAAGGCACCGGCCGGTCGCATCAGCGATATGGAAGGGAAACTCAAGGCTCTCGATGTCACTATGGCTCACCTTGAGAAAGATTTCGGATCCGGCACTATAATGCGTCTTGGCGATGACAAAGTGCAGGATGTCGAGGCTATCTCTACCGGTTCTATCGGTCTTGACTACGCTTTAGGTATCGGAGGCATACCGCGCGGCCGTATAACCGAAATCTACGGTCCCGAGTCTTCAGGTAAGACCACTCTCGCCATTCACGTTATTGCCGAGGCTCAGAAGCAGGGCGGTATCTGCGCCATTATTGATGCCGAGCATGCCTTCGACCGCTTCTACGCCGAAAAACTCGGTGTCGACGTCAATAATCTCTGGATTGCACAGCCCGACAACGGTGAGCAGGCTCTCGATATTGCCGAGCAACTTATCAACTCCGGTGCGATCGACGTACTAGTAATTGACTCAGTAGCCGCTCTTACTCCCAAAGCAGAAATCGAAGGTGAGATGGGTGAGAAGAATGTAGGTCTGCACGCACGACTCATGAGCCAGGCTATGCGTAAACTTACCGGTGCTATTTCACGCACCCGCACTTGCTGTATCTTTATCAACCAGATGCGTGAGAAGATCGGTGTAATGTTTGGTAACCCCGAAACCACTACCGGCGGTAATGCCCTTAAATTCTACGCATCGGTTCGTATCGACATACGTCCCAGCACATTTATCAAGGATGGTGATACCGCCATAGGTCGACTGGTAAAAGTTAAGGTGGTAAAAAATAAAGTTGCTCCCCCTTTCCAGAAAGCGGAATTTGACATTATGTTTGGCGAAGGTATCTCTCGCTCAGGGGAGATTCTGGATATGGCCACTGAGATGGGTATAATTAAGAAATCAGGTGCATGGTTCTCTTACAACGGCTCCAAACTCGGCCAAGGCCGCGATGCGGTTAAGAACGTTATTGCCGACAATCCCGAACTGATGGACGAACTCGATAAACTCGTTCGCGCCAAACTCGAAGAGAGCCGTCACAATGGTGACGGAGTGAAGCCCAACCCCTTCCTCCCCGGCAAAGAGACTACCCGCGAAGATGAAGATGAGGCTTACGAGGAAGAACCGGACAACCGCGACGCTGAGTCAGCCCCCGATGACCTATTCGCCGATGATTTTGACGTAGAGGTTTAATACTGTGCGATCTGTGACTTTGACTTAGAGGTTTAAGTCTGTAAACTTAAAATATTAAAGGTATAAAAAAATGCGCCTCCCGGCTTTTCGGAAGGCGCATTTCGCATATATGATATTTATAATTATTTCAGTTTTGCCTGGATAGCGGCTGATTCTGCCTCATAACCGGGCTTATTGAGAAGCGCAAACATATTCTTCTTATATGCCTCAACACCGGGCTGGTTAAACGGATTTACACCGAGTATGTAACCGCTTATGCCGCAAGCCTTCTCAAAGAAGTAGATAAGGCCACCGAGTACAAACTCATCAAGTTTCTCAAGTTCGATACGCATGTTGGGGACACCACCCTCTACATGGGCGATCTTAGTACCGAGTTCGGCCATCTTGTTGACTTCATCTACATTTTTGCCGGCCAGATAGTTGATACCGTCAAGGTTAGCGGCGTTTTCAGGTACTCTGACACTGATTGCAGGCTTATTAACTGAGATTACAGTCTCGAATATAGTGCGCTCACCTTCCTGAATCCACTGACCCATAGAGTGAAGATCTGTAGTGTTATCAACCGCTGCGGGGAAGATACCTTTATTCTCCTTACCTTCGCTCTCACCGTAGAGTTGTTTCCACCACTCTGCGAAATAATGGAGTTTAGGATTATAATTCACAAGAAGTTCGATCTTCTTTCCGCTCTCATAAAGCGCGTTACGCATACGGGCATAAACCTCAGCGATATTATCGGGACCGGGATGAGCAGTTGCTTTTGCCATCTCTACAGCACCGGCCACGAGTTTAGCGATATCATGACCTGCTACTGCAATCGGGAGCAGACCTACGGGAGTAAGTACGGAGAAGCGACCACCTACATTATCAGGAATTACGTAAGTTTCATAACCCTCCTCATTGGCCATAGTGCGGAGCGCACCCTTCTTCTCGTCGGTAATAGCCACGATAAGATCTTTGGCTGCATCTTTACCGGCCTGCTTCTCAAGCATATCCTTAAGTATACGGAAAGCGATGGCGGGTTCGGTGGTAGTTCCTGACTTGGAGATAACGATAATACCGAACTTTTTACCTTCGAGCAATTTCTGCAACTCACCTAAATACTCCTCACCGATATTCTGGCCGGCATATAATACCTTCGGACTCTTGGGAGCCGGAGCATAATAATCGGCAAAACTGTCGCTAAGAGCGGTAATAACAGCCTTTGCACCGAGATACGAACCACCGATGCCGATACATACCACATAATCGCAAGCCTCGCGCAGACGCTCTGCAGTAGCATTGATTTTATTTATAAGAGTTGCATCAATCTCATTGGGAAGATTTACCCAGCCGATGAAGTCAGCACCGGCACCTGTACCTTTATCCAGTTTAGTAATTGCCTCAACGGCTGCAGCGCCGTTAGCCTCATACTGCTTCTCTGCAAAATAGAGAGCATCCTGGATGTTAAGTTGAATTGATTTCATTTTTACCTTGGATTTTTATAATTTTATTAGTTTTAAATTTCTATCCTTTTATTTACCCCTAACCCTTAACACCTAATCCCTAAT
>CAMWNR010000054.1 GCA_947175665.1 uncultured Porphyromonadaceae bacterium | reverse complement strand
CTCGATTGACCAACTTCGCAGCCTGATACTGGCTACGAAGGATAGCATCTTTTATTGTTTGGACTGCGATGTTGTAAACTGCTGTGGTATTCTGGCGACATAACTTTTAGTAGTGCGATGGCTTGCTCCTCTTTTGATAGTCCATTGGGGCTATTATCGCCTTTCGGTTCTGGTTTAGTTTTTTTTGTTTGGGAGGGGTATCTGTCAGAACCGAGGTGACGCTTCAAGTGGTTTAAGAAAAGGTGGTTGGGTGGATAAAGTTGTCAATCGTTTTTTTCTTGCTTTGGGCAAATTGAAATTTTGGGCGTAACCGGATGAATGCGTCCTTTGGGTGCGGGATTATAAATTGTAATTATCGCTCGTGATGCCCGTATCACTCGCTTTTCATCTTTGGAAAATAACTACAAAATCATTCTTTTGTTAACATCATATATAGGGTATACTCTCTCTCTATGGTTAGGTCTCTTGCGGTAGGGGTACGTGCATCGATGTGAGGGTAATATGTTACCAACTTGTAAGGGTGGGTTGAATTTTAACGGTTGCTGGCATATATAGATAAAACTTCTGTATCTCCATACCGGTATGCAGATACAGAAGTTTTTTACGTCTTGGGTCCTCAAAACATTATCGTCTTGGCGTTAAGAGCCTTTTGTTATAAATGTTTTGCTATGGGGTTTACATTTCTTTTGATGGGGGTATTGATGCGTTGCTTCGGATGGGGGGGTTAATCATCGTAGCGGAGGAATTCTCCTTGTTTGTTGAATTTTAGGTCGATGCCGTTGGTGAGTTCTACTTCATAACCGTTTCGCTCTTTGTCGATACCTACTATTTTCTGGCCTGAGTAGTTCTTTTTTACGTATGTAGAGATTGCGGCCGGTATCAGTGCCTCCGGTACGGATGATGAAGCAGAAGTTTCAATATTGTCCCAATTGCCGTGGCGGTCAAAGGATATTTCGGTGCCATCGGTCAGGATGGCCTCGTATTCGGAGATGCGTCCGAAATCTTTGTCTATTTTGACTACACTTACCTTGGCCTTAAAATTTTTGTTAATGGTAGATTGTGCTGCTTTGGGTAGCACTGATGCGTCGTGAGAGTAAATGTCGCGTGCGCTCGCTATAGCCGTAAGACTGAAAATTGCGATCAGAGTTAATAAGAATTTTTTCATAATTTATTGTTTATTTATTAATTACATCAATATAAATGTTATTTTTATAACATTTCATTGCGAGAAAAGGTTGAGCGGAGGTCAATGTTAATATTATTGTATAAAGGCTGAGTAATGTAAACTAATAAAGGTGAAAATTTGTTAAGAGGGTATGAGTACAGAGTTAATACTTCTTAATATTTCGGGACCTGATAAGAGTGGTATAACTGCCAGTCTTACAGAGATACTTGCCAATTATGGGGCGAAAATATTGGATATCGGTCAGGCTGATATCCATCACACCCTTTCGTTAGGAATACTTATTAAGACTGACAGCACCAAGAGCGGGGAGATTCTGAAAGAGATTCTCTTCAAGACCCGTGACTTGCAGGTGCAGGTTGCCTTTGATATAGTTTCTCCGGAGGCTTACACCGACTGGGTGAGCCGTCAGGGTAAGGACAGGTATATCGTGACTATATTAGGGCGCGAGATAACAGCGCGTCAGATAGCCGAGGTATCCAAGATTATCAGTGAGCAGGGGCTGAATATCGAGACTATCCAGCGTCTTACGGGGCGTATGCCGCTTGATGATACCGAGCAGCCGCTCACCAAAGGGTGTATAGAGATGTCGGTAAGAGGTACACCTGCCGATCGCGAGGGTATGCAGGCCGCCTTCATGCGGTTGGCCGCCGACCTTAATTTTGACATATCTCTGCAGGAAGATAATATGTATCGCCGTAATCGTCGCCTTATCTGTTTTGATATGGACTCGACATTGATACGTACAGAAGTTATTGATGAACTCGCAGATCGCGCCGGTGTAGGTGAAGAGGTCAGAGCCATTACCGAGTCTGCCATGCGCGGAGAGATAGACTTTGATGAGAGTTTCACGCGTCGTGTGGCTCTGCTTAAAGGTCTCGATGTCAGCGTAATGAAGGAGATTGCGGAGAGCCTCCCCATTACTGAGGGTGTAGAGCGTCTGATGACGGTACTGAAGCGCTCCGGCTATAAGACAGCCATACTGTCAGGTGGCTTTACATATTTCGGAGAGTATCTTAAGAAACGATTCGGCTTTGACTATGTTTATGCCAACGAACTTGAGGTAGGACCGGACGGCAAACTTACCGGTCGATATTTAGGGGATATCGTAGACGGAAAGCGCAAAAAAGAATTACTCAAACTCATAGCACAAGTAGAGAATATAGATATCGCACAGACCATTGCCGTAGGGGATGGAGCCAACGATTTGCCGATGCTCTCCACCGCCGGGTTGGGAATAGCCTTTCATGCCAAACCTAAGGTAAAGGCAGAGGCATCACAGAGCATATCGACCATAGGTATCGACGGTGTGCTGTACTTCTTAGGCTTTAAAGACTCGTATATAGGAGCCTGACGGGAGTGCTAAAGTAGTCTTACTTAAATAAAAATACTTAGAGATTATGAAAAACACAACTACAACCCCGTCTGCTGACAGCAGTAGGATGAAAGCGATGTTAGGAGGCAATCTCTTAGCACTATCCGCTGCAATTTGCTGGGGTTTTAACGAACCGGCCAATAAGATACTGATCCCTGACTGGATCTCAGCCGGAGGCGTAGCGTTGAGCCGTATCTTCGGCGCTACGATAATGATATGGTTGATCTCACTCTTTATCAAGCCCGAGAAGATACAGAAGGGGGATTGGAAACTACTATGGGGGGCAGCCTTGATGATGCTCGGATTTGTATATGTATTCTCTATGGCCTTCAACACTGCTTCGCCCATTGATATTGCCATCATACTCACCTTCCAGCCGATGCTTGTAGTAGCCATACACGCTATCTTCAAGCATGAAAAGGTAGGGCGACTCGAATGGGTAGGTATGGGTATTGCATTTATCGGAGCGCTACTGGCGATATTGGGTGGAGGCAAACTCGGCGGAGGCCGATTTATCGGTAATATTTACGCTATGGTCTGTGCGGTAAGTTACGCATGCTACCTGGTAATCATCGAAGGCCCCTCAAAGCGTTATGGCACAATAAATCTTATGAGATGGATATTTCTCTTCAGTGCCATCTTATCGTTGCCTCTGATATTTACTGTCTCGCGCCATATCCCCCTCATAGAAAATCCGCATTGGTGGCCGATCGGGGTTTTGGGATTCATAATACTGTTCCCTACTGTGTATTGCTACATAGTTACACCCCCCGCATTAAAGATGACCGGTAGCGAGATATTCTCATTCTATCAGTACCTGGTGCCGGTGATAGCGGCCATAGTGTCGTTGCTGCTCAAGATAGATACATTCAGGTGGTATCAGCCTGTAGCGTTTGTAATAATAGTCGGGGGTGTGGTACTCGCCAACTATGCCAAGATGAAGAATCCGGGACTTATGGCCAAGAATACCTAAACAAGAATACCTAAAAAGGAGCGGTAATGTGCTATCAAGGCTTACGAATATTGCAATCAAGCATCCGATGCTTGATCTGCATGCGCAGTCCGGTAGGGAGTATCGCTACAAAGAATATTGCCAGACGGTTTGTAATCCCATTGATATACTGCATCTTACCGCGCAGCATTTTGTTGATGGCCTTACGGGCGAAAACTTCCGGGCGGGCGATTGCTCCTAAATTCAGGGCGAGTTTCTTAAGATTATCCGGGAGTCCGAAGAGGTCGGTAGCGATTCCACCCGGGCAAGCCACCATAACCTTAACGTTTTCATCGCGCATCTCATAATGCAAAGCGCGCGAGAATACGCGTATATAAGCCTTGGTAGCCGCATACATCGCAATACCGGGCATAGGCATCCAGCACGACATACTGCTCATATTGAGTATATACCCGCGCGGAGCAGACTTATCACCCTTTTGCGGACGATTATTTTCTCTGAAATATTTAGCGAAAGTAATGCTGAGATTGGTGGCCGCTCTTACATGCAAGTCAATAAAAGCGTCAACCTTGCCGTAAGGAATATCTGTGACCGGCGCGAAAGAGAATATACCGGCATTATTAATCAGAATATACGGGTTAGGGAGGCGGAAATTCTCAATATACGAGAGTATGCGGTCTATAGCGTCTTCGGCACAGAGATCCAGAGTAAGCGGATATGTATTCACTCCGTAACTCTCCTTGATGATTTCAGCCGCGGCCTTAAGTGGTTGGTCATCGATAGAAATCATCAGCAGATCGGCTCCCAACTCAGCCAGATACTTACAAAACTCCAGCCCGATACCACCCGAAGCCCCGGTGACGATAGCAAGTTTATGAGTCAGCGATTTCATCAGTTACGCGCCTTGATTTTTTCAATTTCCCTTTTCACACCCTTGGGGAGCGGCTCAGAGAGATGTTTATGGCAGGCCATCTCCTTAGAATACATACGAGCGATGCAATAATTGACATGGTCGCAACCGCAGCGGTGTGCGGCATCCTCTTTCATGCGGTTTACAAAATCGGGTTCGTTGAGCAGAGCACGCCCCATCTGTACGAATTCAAACCCCTCGTCGAGCACTTTCTCCGCACCCGGACCATCAATCACCCCGCCTACATATATCAGCGGCAACGAGAGTTCCTTTCTAAACTTCCGGGCATCTTCAAGGAAGTAAAGGGGAGTGAACTTCTCCGGCTTAATCATATACTTGCCGGCTAATCTCACACCATACTTCAGCCACAACTCCTTCATATAATGGGTCATGGTAAATATAGGCATCTCACCGCGCATCACATACATCGGAGCCTTGCTTACAAATCCGCCTGACAGCACCATAGCATGCACACCATGTTTCTCAATCTCACGAGCCACCGTGAGGCAATCATCCAGTTCCAGACCACCTTTAAAGCCATCTCTCATATTGGTCTTGACAATTACTCCCATATCATTGCCGGCAGCCTTCATCACCTCATCGAGACAGAGGTGCATGAAATGCATACGGTTTTCGAGAGAACCACCGAACTCATCGCGGCGGTGATTGGTATAAGGAGAAAGAAACTGAGAGATCAGATACCCGTGGCCGGCATGAACCTCCACACAATCAAACCCCGCATCGCGCGCGGTATTTACAGCCTCGCCAAACTGACGCGCAAGCGTGAGTAACTCATCACGTTTCAAGCCTCTGCAGATAGTGGGGGAGTAAAGGTTAAACCCGGTGTTGGGAGCCACCGGTATGCCGCCGGCGGTACGTATATGCGTCATGTTACCGCAATGGCCGATCTGTATAGAAGCCTTAGCCCCACGATCATGAATACCATCGGTAATCTCGCGCAGAGACCCTACAATCTCCGGTCGCAACCACAACTGAGTGTCAAACGAGAGAGCCGAACGGCAAATACCGGCATAAGCGAGAGTAGTCATGCCCACTCCACCCTCGGCCACACTGAAGTGGTAATCGCGCAATTGTGGGGTAGGGTTATTATCTTTGCCCATACCCTCAAATGCCGCCGAACGGATAGTACGGTTACGCAGGGTGACAGGACCTATATTGGCAGGAGTAAAAAGTTTCATGTCAGATTCTAAAAATTATGTAAGCAAAGGAGAGTAAAAAGAGGTACTTGCTTAGATCGGTTTAATTATCATCAAGTATCTTAATATCAGTAGATAAATGGAATGATATATCGGCGATGCAGACTGGAGTAATCATCACCGAATTTTTCCAGATACCGCTTATGGGTAGCGCGGGCGCGCGGTCCAAGATTTGCGAAGGTCCAGATTGCGAAGACCAAGCCCGGCAGACTCCAGGTCAGTATGGCGAATCCTACCCACTCTGTCAACTCACCGAGATAATTGGCCGAGGTGACAAATCTGAACATACCCCCCTTAGGGATATAATGTCCCGTGTCGCCCGGTTTACGCAAAGACCTGATAATATGGTCGGAGTGCAGATTGATACCCATACCGACAAAGAAAATCACGGTACCCAGAATGAAGAGGGGAGAGTAGAGCCAGGAGGGGGTATAATCAAATGGGGCAGGATTTAGATAGAAAAACCAGCCACCTATCATATATGCGTTAAGCAGGTTGAAAGTCACACCGGAGAGAATGATGGAAAGCGGCATCTTGGACTTACCTTTAATCAGTAGCGGGAAGATAAAAGACCGCTGGAAATAGTGTAACAGAAATAGAGAGGTCATCACGCAGATAGCCGGATTACAACGTCTGTCGGCCGGAGCGAAGATCCACATCAACAGCATGGCGATAAATACCGGTGCCTCCATCAGTACCCACCCGAGGCGATTATTGATAGCCGGCCCCCACTTCTTATCATAAGTAACACCATAGCCCGGAGTGATTTTCTGCAAAGCAAAAAATACGATACAGGCCAACACAATCATGATGCAGATAACCGCGTAATATATTGAATCGGAAAACATCTTCACTTAATTTTAACAACCATCCCGGTAACCGGATGATTATTTTAATTTGAAATGACCGGAGAAATAGCGTCACCTCAAAAACTAAAATTTTAAAAGTAGTATACAAAGGTATAAAATTAATACGAGAAATATAATAAGAGATGATAAAAAATGCAAATCCCCGGTTTTATTAACAAACAACGCCACCTCTCAGGGCGGCGTTGTTTTATTATGTATGCTAAAAGTAGTTTCAGATCTTGACTTTGAGGGTAATCGACCCTAAACGTAAAATGTAGTATCCAAAGGCCGGGGCTTCAAACATAGTTACTTTCTCATCGTTATATTTGACTGGGATTGAGAGACCGTCAATAGAGAACATTGTAGCGTGCGAACCGGTGATATTTTCAATATACACATTCAAGCCGTCAATTTCCACCTTGATATTATCAATACATATCTTATCTATTCCCGATACCACATCAACCGAAACCTTACAAATATCAGTTAACGCACTGTTTGATACGGACTGAACTGTAATTTCCGCATCACCTTTAGCGCGAGCCTCAATCAGACCGTTCACATCAACGCTTACGCAATCCGGGTCTGAAGAGTACCATATTACCGACTTATCGGTAGCATTCTCAGGAAGAACTTTTGCAGTCAATTGAAGAGTCTGCCCCATGAGAACCGATACTTCATCACCCTGCTGAATCTCTATTGACTTCACTTCAATATAATCCGGCAGATCATCAATTAATTTAGTAAAATCCTTCCAGACATCTGCAGTAGCGTAAAGATGAGCAGTGCCGTATGGGACATGCAGTTCACACAGGTCATAGTTGATAAATCCGTTGAAAATCGCAGGGTCGACAGAAATAGGGGTAAGTCCGTAAAGAGAAATTGACATCAGAGAATAATGATTGTCAATTAAGTTCAACGCATTAAACGCGTAAAGAGCAATCTCTTCAACCGAAGCAGGAATACTGATCTCCGACAGTGACCCGTTTCCAAAACTCTGGCTTCCGATAGATTTAATTCCTTCTTCAATAAAAACTCCTCCGAGATCAGTGCAAGAGTAGAACGCAAAGTCATCTATAGCCACCACCTCGAGTCCCATGACCGATGCCGGGATTGTATAATCACCGGAGTAGATATTATAACCCCGCACAACCTTCAATTTAGTCTTCGAAGTATCGATGTAGCGATAATATATCCCATCGACATATATTAAGTCATCCGGACTAACGACATTAAACACTTTCCGGATACTAATGTTTGGGTTAGTAGTCGAATACGCCTCCAGAATATAAGCGCCTTCATTAGGAAATTTTACAAACCATCGGCCATCAGAATTTGAAAATTCGGCGTAGTTAAATCCACCATCGGGTCGGATGCACCTATAAGATACATCATAAGCATTCTCATATCCGGCAGTAAGTGCGATACTTTCACCCGGACTGCATTCAAAAGTTTGGCTCCATTTTATAGGAGCAGGCGAAACGATAACGGAGATCGATGCTGTATCTCCCGCAGAATTGGTAGCGATGATTTCACATTCCCCTACGGCTATCGGAGTTACCAATCCTGAGGCATCCACTATAGCCACTTCAGTATTTGAAGTTTGCCAGGTTACACTTTTGTCAGTTGCATCTTCCGGACTTACGGTAGCAGTCAGTCGGAAGGTCTGAGTCATATTGAGTTCAATCGGTCCTGTCTGGTTTATGGATATACCCTGAGCCACAGTCGGAACGACATTGACTGCACACTCGGCAAAAACACCGCTACCGTCAGCCGCGGTAGCCCTGACTGTTGTCGAGCCGAGTGCGAGAGCCGTCACCAAACCCGTTGGCGAGACACTTGCTATCTCAGGGTTTAGACTTGCCCACTCCAAATCTTTTGCAGATGCAAAATCCGGAGTTATACGGGCTGAGAGTTGCTCTGTATTGCCGACTATCAGATCGATTGAAGAGTAATTAAGCAATATGTCTTGAATCAAGGCCCTCTCAGTGCTCACGGTGCAGGTCGCATCAGGCAATACATATTCTTTACCTTGAGTCTTTGAGAAAATCTGGTTGGTCAGCCTAATCTTCGAAGTCTTGGCGATATCCTTGGTGGCAGTAACCTCAAAAGAGACTAACGCGCCTGTATTTCCTGTAAAGGGTATAACCGAAGTGTCGAAACAGATTATACGGGTACGGCCGCCGCTGAAACTTTTTGCCGTGAGGGAATGCCCGGCCGCTCCGCGCGCAGTCATCTCCAACGACCCTGCGACAAAGTTTAGGCCTTCAGGCAAAATAATATCGGTCTGGAATGCGGTAAAAGCGGTTTCGTTATCAAGGATAATTGAAATTCGCTTGGTTTCCCCAACCGTGATTTTAAAATCCTCAATGTAGAAATAGTCGTTATGTTCAGTGCCGATATTTACCTTATAGTCCGGAAGAGCCACATCATGGTCTCCTTCGCCTACGCAAAGTATATCGGTCAGCGATATGCTACCTCCGACAAAATCATCAGAAGCCCTTACCGGCAGGTATACCAGCGCACCGGAGGTTCCTGAAATGGCTTTATGGGTAGTGGAGAAAGCACCGAGCCGTATAGTACCTGAAGCCATAAGGTTGCTGACAATATGGAAACTGTCATCGCAACGCGATGATAACGAGATATCGGCTCTGCCGTTTCCCGAAGTCAGTATCTCCAGACCTTCCGGCAGAGTAATGTCTGCTTGAAAGCCGTAGAAGATCCGGTCGTTCTCAAGTTGTAAAGCCAATTTAGTAGTTTCACCCGGCTCGATATTAGTGGGATCGATATAAAGGCGGTCAGCGGCCTTAACTGCCGACAATGTAGCGAAGAACATTGTCAGCAGTAAGGCAAACCGAAGATATATAGTTTTTGTCATAAGTAAATTACTTGATGAAGAGTTTTTCAACAACATTTTCAACAGCGACTACATACATGCCGGGTGCGAGAGCAATTTTCTCAATATTGCTTACAGCATTCACGTGCTTAACCAGCAAGCCATCTGCCGTGTAGACTGCAATATCATGATGCTCGGCATTGTAAACAACTACAGCATCGCCTTCTCCCCTTACAGTTATATTTCCGCCGGTTAATACTGCATCAATGCCGGAGAGGACAGCATTATTACCACCTGTAGAGGTAAGCACATATTCATTGGCGCGACCATCTGAACCGAGAGCGTTGGTCATGACGATACTTCCTGTGGTATCACGCTTGCTACGAACTGTGAGTTCGAGAAGGTTTTCCGTATTGTCAGCAAAAGTGTTGTTATCAAAGTCAAACAGAGCCACACGCACTACATTATCGCATATCTGCTTGGTAGCCACAGAGTGGAACACCTCGGCGCGGGCTCCTGCGCCTACATTGACAATTTCCATTCCATCCGGCACTAAGATGTCAGCCTGCATTGCCACATAGTCAACTTTATTTTCCAGACGTACGCCGATTGTACACTCTTCGCCGGCGCTGTAGTCGTCAATAACGAGACAATCGGGAAGAAGTTCAGTAGTCGCCATAGCGCGTATGCGGGCAGGGGCGGTCATTGCAGGTTGCTCAAGAACGAGTCTTACGGTTGCAGATGCGTCTGACAGAGTAACCCGACCGTTGCCGTCTACGTCAGCGGCTTCGAAGCAGAAGTCAGCGACTTCATTGCCCACAGCATAGTTAGCGGTGTTGACAGCATCTGTTATGGTTACGGCATCATTATCGTTAGAGTCACCGGCCATCGGTGGAATGACAGTGAGAGTGAAGAGAGCATAAATTCCCGAACCATCAGCAGCGGTAGCGGTAATCTGCACCTCTCCGGGTTTAATGGCTGTAACCACACCGTGCTCATCCACTGCAGCCAGGTTACTATCCGAACTGCTCCAAACGACATTAGAGTTAGTGGCGGTAGCAGGGAGAACAGACGCGGTCAGGTCAAGCGTACGATCCTTCTTGAGCGAGGTATTTGCTGCGTTGATGCTGATTGACTCAACCATAGTCGGAATGACTGTAACCATACACTCGGCTTTGATGCCGGAACCATCGGCTGCCAGAGCGGTTATGATGGCATCGCCTACTGCTACAGCAGTTACCAGACCGGTAGCATCAACTATTGCGATTGTTTCATCAGATGTACGCCAGAGGATGCTTTTATCTGTAGCATCATCAGCACCGACGGTGGCTGCGAGTTGAGCGGTTTCATTAGCCTTGAAAGATAATTCAGCCCTATCAAGAGCCACAGAACTTACCAATATATTTTCGTTGATCGGGCGGATATCAAGCCAATTTTCCCAAGTAGGAGAATATTGGTAATAATCAAGAGAGTATTCCGGCACAAAGAGAGTACCGTTGGCGGGTACTGATTCAATAAAGTTTACTAATCCTTCAGGTGGGAATTCAGCGTAAGACTTCACATACTTAATTCCGGAGCAACCTGCAAATGAGTTCTCGCCGAGAGAAGTTGTCTTATCGCTTAATGATACCCATTGTAAGCCGGTACATCCCTCGAATGCTTTCATGCCGACCGAAGAAATGCCTTGGATTTTTATGCTCGGTAGTGATGTACAGTTTGCAAAAGCCTCCACTCCCAGACCGTAAAGAGACGTAGGGATTTCCACACCCTCAAGAGATGTATCATTTTTGAAAGCCGCCGGACCGATAATCATAAGTTTGTTACCAAGATCCAGTTTCTTAAGAGAGGTGCAGTTAGAGAAACTATTGTCAGCAACCGACGTCATGCTCGCGGGGAATACCACATTATCAAGCGACGTACACTCAGAGAAACCATAGTCCGAGACTTGGCTCAAATTTTCACTGAATCGAACAGATTTTAGCGCAGAGCAACCACGGAAACCCCACAGACCTACCGACTCGATGTTGTCGGGGAGATACACTTCTTCGAGCCCTGTACAGTAAGAGAACATATATTTATCGACCACGCCTACGTTCGCACCCAAAGTCAGATTCTTCAGAGTCGCAATCGAATAGAAAGGAGAGCGTGATGAGACTTCTGTGTTGTATAAAAGCCAGCGATCGAGGGTGAGGGTTTCAAGTGGACAATCGGAGAATAGACCCTTTTCGGTTTGAGATGCTCCATAGCCCATTTCAAGGATATCCGAACTACCCTCAAATGTCGCAGATGTAAGCGATTTGCAATTCGCAAACATCTTAGTATCCATCTTGGTAACTACAGGCGGAATGGTTATGGATCCAAGTGAATCGCAAGAATTAAACAGACCCTCCTTGAGCCATGAACATGAAGAGGATAGATGTGCGTACTTTAAATTAAGGTCATTAGAGAAAGCGTATTTTCCTATTTCAGTAACCTTATTAGGGATTGTTATCCCTTCAAGGGCAGTCATCGATGCAAAAGTATAGTTTCCAATTGTTTTAAGGCTCTCAGGAAGAATTAGTGTCTCGCAACTATTTACCTTGTAAAGAAGATAATCAAGGCAATATGTCACTGTGCCGGCATCAGAAAATTTCACATCTGTAAGGAACGCCTGATTGTAGAAAGGAGAATAACCGTAGGTTGAAGTAGAATTATAGTCGATATTTCTCCCAAGGTATAGAGATTCAAGATTGCAATTGCCAAATAGCGGAATGCTGTTAAGGTCGTTACCGGATGTAGAGGCTGCACCATAACCTAATGAGACAGCGCTGTTTGAGTCTTGAAACTCCAGATGAGTCAAATAATTGCATCCCCTAAATGTATAATTACCTATCGAAGCGAGTCGGCCCGGGAATGAGAGCGATGTTATTTGCGTACAATCAGCAAATGTATAATTGCCGATTGTGAGAGATGGTTGATAACTTTTATTATCATTAAATATCACAGTTTTAAGCACGGGGCAATTGCTATAGGTAGAATTACCTAATTTATCAAGTTGCCCGGGTAAAGTTACCTCAGTTAATGATATACAATCTTTGAATGCCGCGTCATTTATAGAGAGGTTATGTGATGAACTCTCCTTATATGTGGTTGAAGATAATATATCGCAGTTGTTAAACGCATAATTATCTATACGTTGGAGTGATTCCGGGAAATCAACACCGGAAAGTTTATCACAATTATTAAATGCATAAGTGTATATTGTCTCTATATTCTGACCCATTCTCAGAGTAGCAAGATTTGCACAGCCATCAAATAAATGATGATAAAGGAAAGTCACCTTCGGTCCAATTGTAACAGATCGAAGTTCTGTACTGTTGACAAATGGAGCACTTGCGCGCCTAACTTGTTTGAACCGTGTGCCGTCTATATCATAAATTGATTCACTGGCCGAATAACTATAAGTAAGGTTGCGACCTAAGGTCAGGAAACGTATGGGGCAATCGTAGAAGTAGTCATATTTTCGATTCCGGTATGATGAGTCTGTAGTTTTTGCATCAATTACAGAACTAAGTGTGCCGCTGTTGTTAATTGCCAATGTTTCAGTACCGTCACGGAATGTCAGATAAGTGGCACGGGTGCAACCATAAAAACAGTTTTTACCCATAGATGTCACAGTGCCGGGGATTGAGAACTGCATTACGCCCGAGTTGTTCCAGAATACTTCATTGCCAATTGTCTCCAGACCTTCGTTCATCGTGATTGTGGCCAATCCCGAGTCATTGTACAAGGCCTGGTCGCCCAGAGACTTTGCAGATGCCGGAATCACCATTTCTGATAGCGACGGACAATTCTTAAATGCTTTGGCCGGTACTGCGGTGAGAGAATTTCCAAGTTTGGCTACAGTAAGTTTGGTACACCCTTCAAATGCAGATTCGCCCATAGTGACAAACGTATCCGGCAGAATGAGCGCTGTAAAGGATTTACAACCGTAAAAGCCGTATGATCCTATTGACTTTAGTCCCGTACCGACAGTTACCTCCGTGACACTTGAACAATTATAAAAAGCGCTATTGCCAATTGATTGTGTGGTATTAGGGAACGTGAGTTTGGTTACATTCGTACAACCGTAGAAAGCCTCGTTACCGATATTAATAAGATTTCGACCCAAATTTAGTGTAGTAAGTTTTGAACATTCTCTGAATGCCGCTGTGCCGATATTTTTGACATTTGGCAAAGTCATCAATGTAATAGAAGCGCAGTTATAGAACAGATATGCCGGGATCTCGGTCACCGTGTCACCGATAGTGACTTTTGTAAGTTTAGACTGATTATAAAATGCAGAGTAGCCATACGATTGAGGGTAGTCCTCAAAAGGATAGGTGCTATACGCTTTATATTCGATATTACGCCCGATATAAACTTCTTCTAATGGGCAACTATAGAACATACCTCTATTATAAGAAGAGATTGATGTCCTACTGTGGTTGTGCCAGGTCAATACCAAATTATTCACACCATCCTCAAATCTAATAGATTTTAGATTTGTACAATTATAAAAAGGTAAATAAATACCTTCGGTATCACTCGAATTCAATGGAGTAGTGGTACCTATTGCCGTCACACTGCCGGGAATTGAGATACTTTCAATTGCACTACAGTTGGCAAATGCTTTGTCAGAGATTGTTTCAATACCGTGGCTCAAATTTAATTCTATCAATGCGGTACATCCGTTCAATACAGAAACCGGTAGTATTTTGCATCCTGATCCAAATGTAATCGATCGAAGATCGGTATTTGAAGCAAAAGCACTTTCCCCGATAGAAGAGACTGTATTAGGAATAGTAATTGAACGGCAACCGCTTGATGAAAATGCAGACTTACCAATTGTTGTCAGAGTTTCAGGAAAGACAATGGGGGTCCAAGTAGTGGCACTCTTTCCCGCAGAGGCAAATGCATAGTCGCCGATTGTAGTGAGTTTCTGTCCGAGTTTTATATCAGATAATAGACCACAATTATTAAACGCATAATTGCCAATAGTTTGTACCGAAGAGCCTATGTTGACAGAATTTAATTCAGTGTTAGAATCAAATGCATATTCGGCTATGGAAGACACTGTATTCGGAAGTTCAATTGTCTTGAGTGCACAGGATTTAAACGCGTATTTGGGAATTGATATCAACGATTTGCCGAAATCCACAGATGCGAGTCCTGTGCAGTTATAGAACAGATATGCCGGTATATTGGTCACCGTGTCACCGATAGTGACTTTTGTAAGTTTAGACTGATTATAAAATGCA
>CAMWNR010000053.1 GCA_947175665.1 uncultured Porphyromonadaceae bacterium | reverse complement strand
TGCTCTCCTTGAGGCCATCGAGGGTAAGACACTCCCCGGCATCGCTGCAATCAACGGTGAATAATTCACGCTACTAAATCCCTATTACTGACTTGGAAACTATCTAGAAATCTATTATATCATGTAAAAAACAAATACAGATTTCAAGTATAGATCGCAAATAAATCCCATTGCTATCTCCTGATATAAGTATGATGCTTACTTCGGAAATAGCAATGGGCTTTTGTAAATTGCTATTGCAGTCATCCGCATTTATCATTTATCGTTAATATGAGAATGCAAAATTATGTTATATAACATATTTATACAGCATACTTACCAGTATTTTTAAAACCTTTAGTAACTTAAGCCGTAAAACCAACACTTTTTTGCAATCTTAAGATTTGGATTTTTGAAAATATATTGTAAATTTGCAATTAAAACCGCACTATAGCCGTTACTCATATTACAGCGCGACGACGCGGACAGAATAGGCTGGGAAGAGGTAAACCCAAAATGAAAAAAACAAACTAACAAAATAATAATTTTAACTTAAATCAAACAATCCTAAGTATGGAATCAAAGGATCCCAAGGCAACCGTTAAGGCTGCTCCCGCCAACTCAATGGCAGCAAAAGTGAAAAAAGAGGAAAAAATCTCTCAGGTTCGCGGTATCCGCAACGCATTTATCGTAATCCTCGTGTGCTGTGCAGCGGCAATCTGCATCTTCCTCTTCGGTATGGGTTACGGTGGTAACTTCGAAGGCGGTACTAACGAGGGTCATCCTCTGAATCTCGCCGGCACTGTTTACAAGGGTGGTTTTATCGTACCTATCCTTATGACTTTGCTTCTTACAGTTATTGTGCTCTCTATCGAGCGTTGGATCGCTATCAGTTCAGCATCAGGTAAGGGCAACACTACTAAATTTGTTGCTGACATCAAGGCTGACCTCGCTGCTAAAAACATCGACGCTGCAATGAATCGTTGCAAGCAGCAGAAGGGTTCTGTAGCATCTGTAGTTTACAACACTCTCGTTAAATATAAAGAGATGGACGCTAACACCACTCTCTCTAAGGAGCAGAAACTCACTACTCTCCGTAACGAGGTTGAAGAGGCTACCGCTCTCGAAATGCCTTCTCTCTCTCAGAATCTTCCTATCATCGCTACTCTTACCACTCTCGGTACTCTCGTAGGTCTTCTCGGTACTGTAATGGGTATGATCAAATCATTCCAGGCCCTCGCAACTTCAGGTTCTCCTGACTCTACCGAACTTTCTACCGGTATCTCTGAGGCTCTTGTGAACACCGCCTTCGGTATCGCAACCGGTGCATTCGCTGTAATCTCTTACAACTTCTTCACCAACAAAATCGACAACCTCACCTACGCTATCGACGAAATCGGTTTCTCTATCGTAGCAACTTTCGCTGCTACTCACGAGTAATTGTGTATCATCGCATTTAAATTTAAAAACCGATTATAGTTAATAGTAAATATGGGAAGAGTAAAAATAGCAAGAAAAAGTACATTCATCGACATGACCGCGATGAGTGACGTGACCGTGCTTTTGCTTACCTTCTTCATGTTGACTTCTACTTTCCTCTCCAAGGAACCCACTACCGTTGTCACTCCCGCTTCGGTTTCTACCGAAAAGGTGCAGGAGACTAACGTATTGCAGGTTCTCGTAAGTCCCAAAGGACAGGTTTGGCTCACTATGAATAACGATACCAGCGCTCAATGGTCTAACGCCAATATGCGCGTGGCTCTCCTTGACGAAGTGACCAAACTCTACAATGAGTCGCATAAGAATAAGATCAGTTTCACAGCACAGCAAAAGCAGGCCTTCAGTAAGTTAGGCTCTTTCGGTGTACCTCTTAGCCAGATGGGTGAATTCCTTGACCTTGCTGACCAGCAGGAAGGACTCACCAAGATGGACCAGTGGCTCGCCGGTGAAGACCTCAATCCTAACCATATCTCCGGTATTCCTATCTCTAAGGAAAACAGTGATGATAACCTCAACGAATTTCAACTCTGGGTTAAAGCCGCCCGTATGGCGGGCAATGATAACCTCTCTCAGGCTATGAAAGATGGCATGGGCGTGGCTATCAAGGCTGACCAGAATACAAGTTTCGAGGTTATTCACATGGTGATGGATAATCTTCAGACTATCAAACAGAATAAGTTTACTTTATTGACCGCTCTAAAGGCAGGAGGCGAATAAAATGGCAGAAGTTCAGCAATCAGGTGGTGACAGCGGAAAGAAAGGTCACCAGAAAAAAATGCAAATCCGCGTGGACTTTACGCCTATGGTAGACATGAACATGCTTCTTATTACATTCTTCATGCTCTGTACTACCATGATTAAGTCCCAGACTTTGACTATCGCCCTCCCTACCAACGAAAAGGTGCAGAATGAGGAGAACATGTCGCAGGCTTCGGCCGATGATGCTGTCACTATCATCATCGATGCCAAGAAGAAACCCGGACCTACTCCCGGCACTCTTGTGGTTGACTCGGTAAACGGCAATGTAGTCAATGAAATCTATTATTACGATGGTAAACCCGGCGGCGAAGCCGGCATGCTCGGCCCCGGTGGTGCTATCCTCTCGCAAAACAATAACCTTAAAAAGTCTGATCTCCTCTCTGATGAGGTTAACTCCGTAGGTGACCATAAGGCCCGCGGTATCCGCCAAATCATTCAGGAGCGTAATAAGGCCGTTCTCGAGAAGGTTACAGCACTCAAAAAGGATCTGGCTGATGGCAAATTCGGCTCGCTCGAAACTAAAGACGAACGCGAAGCAGCCATGGCTAAGTATAATGAAGCCGCTTCTAAGGTTCGTAAGGACGAAAATATTAAGAAACCTGTGATCATCATCAAGTCTACTCCCGAAGCCTCTTATCGTGGCCTCGTGGATATCCTCGACGAAATGCAGATCAACTCTATTTCTAAATATCAGATCGATAACCTTACCGACGTAGACCTCATCATGCTTGATGACTATCGTAAAAACCATAAAGAGTAATGTTAGATTTATTAATAATCCTTTAAGAATCATCGAAAATGGCTAAAAATGTAGATCTAACCTCTAAAGAATGGCGCGACATAGTCTTCGCCGATAAGAATCAGGAGTTTGGTGCTTACCAACTTCGTAAAGAGTCTGACCGCCGTCATAATCTGGCCGCGCTCTACGCTTTGATCGGACTGATAGTAGTAGTCCTCCTTATCATCGGCTACTCTTATTATTCTGATTATAAGGCTGAGCAGGATCGTCTCGCTCTCATCGAGGAGCGTGAACGTATGCAGGCTCTCGAGGTTGAAACCACTACCGAGGATGAAGCCCCGGAAGAGGAGGAGCCCGAACAGCAGAAAATGGAAATGGAAATCCCTGAGGTTCCAGAAGAAGTACTCGCTACCGTACAGGTTACCCAGATCGCTATCGTTGACGCCGATAAGGTTAAAAACGAAGTGATGGATATGGAAACCCAAAAGGAAGATAACACCGCTCGCGGTGTCGTTAACCAGGAGGGTTCGGATGATGCAGATAAGTTTAAAGCAGTTCAGGAACAGGTTATCGTTAAGGAACCGGAACCCGAAGTTGTAAAACATGAACCCGAAAAGATCTTCGTTGCGGTAGAGCAACCGGCGGAATTCCCCGGTGGTGCCGCTGCGATGATGAAGTGGCTCTCTAACAATATCCGCTATCCGGAATCTGCTCAGCAGAATGGTATCTCAGGTCGTGTAGTTGTGAAATTTGTGGTTGAGAAGGACGGTTCTATCGGACAACCCTCTATCGTTAAGGGTGTGGATCGTGACCTTGACCAGGAAGCACTTCGCGTGGTTAAACGCATGCCGAAGTGGCAACCCGGTAAGAACAATGGTCAGCCCGTTCGCTCTTACTTCAATCTCCCGGTTACCTTCCGTCTCCAGAATCAGTAATCTCTTAATCTTAAATATTAAAATGAGCCACCCTTGCGGTGGCTCATTTTTTTGCCACCGTATCGTAGGTTTATCATGATTATCACGATTAAGCCTGTTTCGCCTGATTTTTCTTATTTTGAGAGGATATTTATAGTTGATTCAAACTATCATGGGTTGAATTTGTTAAAATATAAAAATATTATTAATTTAATATTGCATTATTAACCCTGAATATTAACTAAAAATATATTACTATGGACAACTATCCTAAGCAACCCAAAGGGATGCGTCTCATTTTCGGTATCTTTATGGTTATCGTTTATCTCCTCGTAGGACTCCTATTTATACTTGATGTCTTTAATATCGATAACACCGCAGTGTCTATGACAGTAGGTATCATTCTCTGCCTTTACGGTGTGTGGCGCGGATACCGCTTATATGTCGGTAGCAATTGATGCGGTACCGTATAGAAGCCGTTGGTAACGTTTGCAACCCTTGATTATATTCCGACTATAATTGAATCGCGGTATTTCAGCCTATTGGCAATGACACGGCGACCGGTTATAAGTCGCAGGTATTTGAATGTAGTCAAGGTTACGTTGCGTATAATTTTTGGAGTAATTATTCAAATTTAGATTTTGTATGAAATTAAGTAGATATATAGGAGCCGGTGCCATTGTGCTTACTGCTCTATCGTTGGCTTCGTGCGGAGAAATTAAGCGTGGTGAATATGCCGCGGGTACTGATGCCGTTTTTTGCGATGATGGGTTTAAGAATATTCTTGATGAGGAGATTCAGGCTTTTGAATTTACTTACAAGGATGCAACCATCCTCCCTTTTTATACTTCCGAACAGGCTTGTATCGATTCCCTGCTCGCTGATAAATGTCAAAGCATTATAATCACGCGCGATTTCACTCCTGAAGAGAAGAAGTATGTAAAAAGTGAGAATAAACGCATAGTTCGTTCGCAACCTATTGCAGTCGATGCCGTAGCGATGATTGTAAATAAAGATAATCCCGTAGGTGCTCTCTCAATGGATGAGATACGTAAAATACTGACAGGCGAGATTACTCGCTGGAATCAACTGGCAGGCAATGACACCACGGCTATTAAAGTAGTGTTTGATGCCGAGGGATCTTCTACAGTATCATATATGCGCGACACATTCTTGCCCGAAGGTAAGAAGATTACCGACTATATAAAACCGTATGCTCAGAAAAATAATGCCGCGGTCTTTGATGTAGTGAAGAAAGATCCTGACGCTCTCGGCATAATCAGCGTGTCTTGGTTAGGAAATGATCTCAGTCTCGCACAACAGGTGCCTATGGATAAACGTATGGAGGATTACGCCAATGAGAACGACTCGATCAATACCGACCTGACCTCAGAGGTTAATATCATTAAGGTCAGCAATCCTAATGAAGATAATGATTTCAGTCCCGTAGCCTACAAACCTTACCAGTTATATATAAATTCGGGTGAATATCCACTTTTTCGCAAAGTTTGGATGATTTCTACCGCTTCAAATTCTACTATGTTACATTCTTTTTATACCTTTGTAACCGGATTTGTCGGTCAGAAGATCATCATCAAATCCGGCATAATGCCTTATCATGTACATAGCAGAGTGGTACAGGTTGTAAAATAAACCTTCGCTACCCTACGTTGTCTTATTGTAACCCGATAAAATTTAAAACTATTCAGAATATGAAATTAAGACCTTTCCTTTCGCTGACTCTTGCCGGTATGGCATTCTCAGCGTTGGCTCAGACTCACGCTGAAGGCGTGGAATACTATGAGGCCGATCAGATTGATAACGCTAAGGAGTTGCTTTTGCGCAACCACAATCTGTCAGGCACCGATAAGGCTATCAGTTATTACTATCAAGGCCTTATCGCTTTGAAACAAAACAATATCACCCTCGCTGCCGAAAATTTCAACAAGGGTGCCGAGACCAATCCCGAGTATCCTTATAACTATATCGGCCTCGGTCAGATTGACCTTATGGGCGATACTCCTAAAGTGGCTGATCAGAATTTTAAAAAGGCTGAATCACTGGCTAAAAAAGATGTGGGTGTACTCGTTGCAGTCGCTCGTGCTTACGATGCTGTAGATCCGGTCAAGTATGCTAAGGAGATCGACAAACTTATGGAGAAAGCACATAAGAAAGATATTAAGGAACCTGCAATCTATATTTTTGAAGGCGACCGTCTGGCTCGCGAGCAGAAGTATGGCGAGGCCGGTGCCAAGTATGAGATGGCTCTTAGTTATGACCCGAACGCTACAGCGGCATATTTCAAATATGCCAACCTCTTCTCGCAGGTCAATCCGCAGTATGGCATTAATATGCTTCAGAAACTCCTTCAGTTGAATCCTAACTCTGCTCTCGGTCAGCGCTCTCTGGCTAATGCTTACTATCAGCAGAGTATGTTTAAGGAGGCCGCCGATGAGTATGGTAAGTATGTCAAGAATCCTAACCATTTCAAGCAGGATGAGGATCGCTACGCTTTCCTTCTTTTCTACGGTCAGAATTATCAGGATGGCTATAATTACGCTTCCCAACTCCTTAAGAATGATCCTAACAATTTTACTGCCAAGCGTTATCAGTTTATGAACGCTGCCCAGTTGCCGGCTATGGCCGACCAACTCCTACCTATGGCTGAAGCCCTGTATGCCGATCACCTTAAGGATTCTAAGAATACTTTTGCTCCTATCGATTATCTCCTGATTGCTGATGAGATGCAGAAGGCCGCCGCCAAAACCGATGATAAGGAGCAGAAAGAGAAATATCTCAGCGAGGCCGCTTCAGTACTGCAGGATGGTATCAAGAATATGCCTACTAATGCTTCTTTTTATAAGCAACTTGCCATGCTCGATGTAGATCGCAACGATATGGCCGGTGCATCTGAAGCATATAGCGGTTATCTTGAAAATACTAAAAACCCCGGTTATAACGACATGATTCAGGCTTCTGTATTCGCTTATTATGCAGGCGTACAGTATAAGGAATCTGATCCCGCCAAGGCTAACGCATTTTTCACTAAAGCGGGCGAATATGCCGATAAGGCTACCGAGGAATATCCCGGTATGTACCGTCCGTTGAAGATAAAGGGTGATATTTCGCTCCAGCAGGGTAATAATGAGGAGGGCATCAACTACTATATTCAGGCTATCGATAAACTCGAGGGTATGGATGGCGACACTTCTCGCTACGCTTCTGATGCCAAGAATATGTATAACGCTGTAGGTAACTCTTATCTTGATAAGAAAGATAACGCTACCGCAAAACGATACTTCAACGGTTATCTTAAATATGACCCCAACAATACTGATTACCAGAAGTTTGTAAACTCTCTTTAATCATCCGAGTTAACTCCGGATTTTCCCGGATACCTTATAACTTTTTTAATTTCCCCTTTTTGACTATTTGCATTGTCAAAAAGGGGATTTTCTTGTATGATGGGGCATAAGTATCGATTTTTTTTATTACCTTTACCGCAACATTAAATCTAACACCCTTAATCACATGCAAAGAGACAACGAAATCTTCGACATCATCGACCGCGAACATCTGCGCCAGCGTCGCGGAATCGAACTTATCGCTTCTGAAAACTTCGTTTCAGATGAGGTTATGAGAGCAATGGGTTCGTGTTTAACCAACAAATATGCTGAGGGATACCCCGCAAAACGTTATTATGGTGGATGTCAGGTAGTCGACGAAGCCGAAAACCTCGCCATCGAACGTGCGAAAAAGATATTTGACGCTGAGTGGGCCAATGTACAGCCACACTCAGGTGCTCAGGCCAATATGGCTGTTTTCATGGCTTGCCTTGAACCCGGCGATACCTTTATGGGTATGGATCTCTCTCACGGTGGTCACCTGTCTCATGGTAGCCCGGTTAATTTCTCCGGCCTTATGTTCCGCCCTATCTCTTATACCGTAGATGCTGAGACAGGTCGTGTAAATTATGAGGAAATGGAAGAAAAGGCTCGTGCTGAGCGCCCGAAACTTATCATTGCCGGTGCCTCGGCTTATTCTCGCGAGTGGGATTATGCACGCATCCGCAAACTCGCTGATGAAATCGGTGCGATCTTCATGGTTGACATGGCTCACCCCGCCGGTCTCATTGCCGCCGGTCTGCTTGATAACCCGGTGAAACATGCTCACATTGTCACTACTACTACTCATAAGACTCTCCGCGGTCCTCGCGGTGGCCTCATCCTCATGGGGAAGGATTTTGATAATCCCTGGGGCAAAAAGACTCCCAAAGGTGAAATCAAAAAGATGTCAGCACTCCTTGACTCTGCTGTATTCCCCGGTGTACAGGGTGGTCCCCTCGAACATGTTATCGCTGCTAAGGCCGTGGCATTCGGTGAATGCCTCCAACCCGAATGGAAAGATTATGCAATTCAGGTTAAAAAGAATGCCGCTGCTCTCGCTGCCGCTCTGATGGAGAAAGGTTATAAAATCATCTCTGACGGCACCGACAACCACAGCATGCTGGTAGACCTTCGCCCGAAATTTCCTGAAATGTCCGGTAAAAAGGCTGAGCGCGTACTTGTAGAGGCTGACATCACAGCCAATAAGAACATGGTACCTTACGACAGCCGTTCTCCTTTCCTCACCTCAGGTCTTCGCTTCGGTACCGCCGCCATCACTACCCGCGGAGCCAAAGAGGCAGAAATGCAGAAAATCGCTGATCTTATAGATCGCGTACTCTCTAATGCTGATGACGAGAAGGTTATTAAGGAAGTGCGTCAGGAGGTTAACGAGATGATGAATGACTATCCGATGTTTGCTTGGTAATCAGCGGTTCAAAGATTAATAATTTAAGATAATTAACGGGGATGCATCATAAATGATGCATCCCCAAATATATATCATTTATAGCAGTTATGGCAGAAAAATATTTCATTACAGGTATCGGTACAGATATAGGTAAATCTTACGCTACAGGTTGGCTTGCCAATAAATTGGCTGAAGAAGGTAAATCTGTTATCACCCAGAAATTTATCCAGACCGGTAATAAGGAGATGAGTGAGGACATTTTACTTCATCGCAAGATTATGAATATCCCTCTGCAGACCGAAGATCTCCTACATATTACAGCCCCGGTGATTTTATCATATCCGGCCTCTCCTCATTTGGCGGCTAAAATTGACAATACCACTATAGATCTCTCAGCGATTGAGGATGCGACCGAGCAATTAGCCAGACGTTATGACGTTGTCCTTATTGAGGGAGCAGGCGGAGTGATGGTGCCCGTAACAGAGTCTTACCTCACTATAGATTACATACGCGACCATAATTTACCCGTCGTGGTAGTTACCAATGGTCAACTCGGTTCTATCTCAGATACTCTGCTTACTCTTGAGGCATTGCAATCACGCGCCATGCGTATTGCTGCCGTTATCTACAACTCCCACTTTGATTCGGATACTGTCATAGCCGCAGAGACACGTACATATCTGGGTAATTGGGTAAAAGAAAATATCCCGTCTGCGCTATGGTTTGAAATGTAGTCTCCCCCACCTCGCCTACGCGTGAATGGGCATTGATGCGACGCTATATACACGAATTTTCATTATTTATTAGGGATTGTACCTTTTTTTTGTTAATTTTGTAGTATACCCCGGAATTATCTTATAATTGAGGGTATTTCTAACTACATGACATCTACATTCAATTCTCAATACATAGTATCAATATCAAAAGCAGAGTTAGCAAACCTTCCTGCGGCATCCTATACAGGTAATATCCATCTGGTAGATTCGCCTGACAAGGTTGCCGCGGCTGTTGATGCTCTCCGTGCGGCTCCAATCATAGGATTTGATACCGAGACTCGCCCAAGTTTTAAAAAGGGACAGACTTTTCAGGTAGCACTCCTGCAATTATCTACCCGCACTGATTGCTACCTCATACGACTTAATAAGATTGGGTTACCGGATGGAATCAAAGAGATTCTCGAAGATGAATCCAAACTTAAAATCGGGGTTTCTCTTCATGATGATTTCCATAATCTTCATCGCATCTATACTCTTTCGCCTAAGGGATTTATAGATCTCCAACCTTTTGTCAAGGATTTTCTTATCGCTGACAATTCCCTTTCGCGTATTTATGCTATTCTCTTTGGTAAACGAATCTCTAAGGGCCAACGCCTCACAAATTGGGAAGCAGCCGATTTAACTCCCGCTCAGCAGGCTTACGCTGCTTTTGATGCCCTTAGTTGCATTCAGATTTACGACCATCTTACGGCCAAAAGGTTCTCTCCTGAAAATTCGAAATATTATCAACCTGTTATCCCTCCTGCTCCTAAAGATATTTCTGAATGAGAAATAAACGCTATATCTGGCTTCCGGCCTTACTTCTTATTTACGGTCTTTCGTTTGCCGTGTGGTTTGGTAAGGATTTCGTAAATTCCGGACGTACCGTCCAACTTATCGTGGCAATTGCCGCTGACTTTCTTATTTGTACTCTCCTCTTCTTTGCATTGCGTAAAAAGCAAAACTTATAACTAATATAACTAAATAAACTTACATTAATCTTGCAGTACACGAGAGAGGCTTCCGTTATTCTCTATATTTTTTAAGCCTTATCTTGCACTGATTTAATTATCATGGGTAAAAAAACTTTATCATTGCTATCGGTTCTGTTATTATACATAATGGCAGGTGCATTTAATTCAAATGCAAAAACCGTCTACTTTGACAACTCGGACACTCACTGGCCTGTTCCTTACATTCATTATTGGATTGCTGGAACCAATGTTACAACCGAATGGCCGGGAGAAACAATGCGGAGCACTCAGTACGAAGGAATATGGTCTATGGAGATAGATGATATGTATAACGGGATTATTTTTAATAATCACGGTAGTCCTCAAACTTCTGATTTGACTCCCGTTGCTGATCACGTCTATACTATATCGGGTGATACACACAAGACTCTGTCGGAATATCTTAATCTCGGCGGCGGTGGTGAAGAAGGCGGCGGTGGAGACGAACCGAACCCTGATGGCGTTTACCTATATGCTAAAGTTCCTTCGGACTGGACTAATCTATATGTGTATGTATACTCGGAGAAAACTTCTCCTACAATTTTTAATCACGCATGGCCCGGCGAACCCATGACTTGGGATTCTGTTAATGAACTATGGGAATATCAATTGCCCGATAATCTTACATATTCAAATGTAATATTTGTAAGTACTGATAATCCAAACAATCGATATCCGGCTGATAGCGAACCGGGTCTGGAGGTAAATAATGTCAGCATGACTTTCACATATTCCGGTAGCGGCACTCCTGAATGGGAAGAAAAGGAGGAGGAACCGGTAGATCCTTCTACTTACGTACCTTATACAGTACATTTTTATAATAATGTGGACTGGAATAATGTTTACATTCGCATCTCCGGTATTCGCCCCGTTATCAATACATCTATGAGTTCGTTTCTGAATAGCGCTACTTACGATTATTCGTTTGAGGGTCCCGAGGAGGGTCTGCGTTGCGCATTTTACACTCTGGTAAACGGACAGCAGACCCAACTGTCACCTTACTTCGAACTCATTGACGGTCACATCTATACCATTTCAGGTGATAAGGGTCTTAACACTGAGTTTGATCCCTCCGCTCTTCTACCTGAAAAGGAGTTCTGGCTCGAACCTGAGCGCCCTTCTGTCAAGGCTAAGGCTACTCTCTATTTTAACCGTGCTTATAAATCTTCTTGTCCTCTTAAAAACTCTGATGATATTTATGTCTATTGCGGTTTGGTGGCAGAAAATGAATATACGGGAAATAGCAACGAACATTGGTATGGTAATCTGGATAATTCCAATTACCCTTCTGAGAAATTCCGTCTGAAACAGGATGCAACTCATCCTGACCTTTTCTACATTGAATTTGAACCTTCTATCGATCAGTGGTTTGGTGGTGTGGATCTTAATAAATCTTACTCTAAAATCGGTCTGATTTTTAAGAATGGTAATAATACCCTCACCAACGGTCGCCAATATGTTGATATCCGACCCCTCGCACCGGTAGGTGACAGCCTCGGTCAGATCCTCAACTGGGAAGAAAATGAGGATCACTCTATCTCCATTACTTCAGAAAATGGCACACTGCAGGTAACCCCCTGGTCTAAAGAGGTGGTTAAGGTTTTCACTTTACCCCACGGTGCCTCAAACACAACTGAGCGCCCCTCAATTTCTGTTATCGATAATGATCTGAAAGAGGCTTACGGCATCAAAAACATACGTTTTAATAAGATCGAAGATGGGTCTGAATATCTACGCCTTACTATCTCAGGTGGTGTAAAAGTAATCATCGAAAAATCCACGTCGCTCATATCGTTTTATAATTATGGCGCTGATACAGAAACCCTCGAAGAGCGCGGAGGTCTGGTAAACCGCCCGGGAAATATCTCTGTAACTTTTCAGGAAATGGATGACCTCGCCTTTTATGGAGGTGGCTACAACGGTAACCTCATCAACTGGGAGGGAAACACCATGAAGATGAATAATAACCAGCAAGGTGGCTGGTATCAGGGTCAGGCCCTTGACAGAAATATATGTATACCATTCTATATCTCTACCAATGGCTACGGCGTTTATTTTGATGATCACTATAAGGATGCAGAGATTGTACCCTCTAAATCCGGATCTTCTTACTCAAGCAGAAGCGAGGATCCGATAGCGTATTATTTTATCGGTGGTGGAGATGTGGTATCCGTGATGCAGAATTATACCACCCTTACAGGACGTCAGGAACTTCCTCCCTACTGGGCTCTGGGTTATATAACCTCTAAATTCGGATTTGCTACCGATACCGAGGCTAAAGAGGCTATCACCAAGACCAAGGAATGCAATATCCCTATTGATGGTATCGTGTTTGACATCAACTGGCAGTCAGGATTAGATGGTGCTAACGGTGTCACCAAGATGGGTAAAATCGACTGGGATAGAAGCGCCTATAGTAGAACATATTCCGGTGGTCCGACTGAAATGATGAAGGATTTCCGCGATACCTATAATGTCCATACCATTGCTATTACAGAGCCTTACTTTACATCTAATTCCGGTAATTACGATTATCTGAATAATAATGGCCTATTGGCTGATGATAATGTATCGGGTATGGAGTGGTTGCATAGTTCTAAAGTAGGACTGCTCGATATTACAAATCCGCAGGCCATAGACTGGTTTAAAGATCTTTATAAGAAGCGTACTCTTGAGGGTATCGAAAGTTGGTGGCTTGATCTTGGCGAACCTGAAAAACATGATTGGGAAAGCACATATCTTGATGGTAACTACAACCAGATACATAACGAGTATAGTGTAAGATGGAATAAACTCGCATACGATGCAGTTAAAGAAGCGACTCCTGATACACGCTTTATCACTATGCCCCGCGCCGGCACATCCGGTATGCAACATTACAATGCTTTCCCCTGGACCGGTGATATCCAGCGCTCCTGGGGTGGCCTGGCCGCTCAAGTACCGGCACTGGTGAGTGCATCCATGTCAGGTGTAAGTTATCTCGGTTCGGATATAGGCGGATTTACCGCTTACGGCACTGATGCCAATCTATATCGCCGTTGGGTGCAGTTGGGAGTGTTCTATCCCTCGATGCGTACTCACTCCGCAACTGCTCCCGAGGTGTGGCAACCGGATTACAACAGTATCCGTGATGATGTGAGAAATGCCATAAATCTGCGCTACGCCTACCTCCCCTATACTTATTCTCAGGCCTACGCATATACTGCCTTCGGCACACCGATAGCACGCCCTGCCAACTATAACGATACCGACAAATCGGTACTCTCCAATGAGATTGGCGCTTACTACTGGGGTCCGGATATATTTGTGGCTCCGGTGCTTGACAATTCTACATCTAAAAATATTACGTTCCCTGAGGGTGACTGGTTGGATATGAATGATTTCAAAACTATCTATAGCGGACATCAGAATGTAAGATATTCGGCTCCAACCAATGTTCTTCCTCATTTTATGCGTCGAGGTGCTTTTGTGGCACGCTTTGCTCAGGATACTTTCTCTTCAACCGCCGAGATAGATCATTCGCGTCTTATAGTGGATTATTTTGCTGATCACACCAATCGCGAGGTTTTAAGTAATCCTATCTATCAGGATGATATGACTACTGTAGATCCTATAAGTTCAGGTAATTATATCATCACTCGTTTTGAAACCAAGCATATTGATCATAAATCTCTGGCCATTACAATCAAGCGTTATGGTAATGGTTGGGAGGGTATGCCTGAAACTCAGGATATAATTTTCCGTATTCACGATTTCCATGTCACCGATGATGGCTCTGACCTCCCTGAAGATATGGTAAAATTAATTTACTGTAGCGATAATCATAAAGCACGCGGTAAATTCAGAGTTTCTTCCGGTTTTGCCGAGGATGATGCTGATTCTCTCAGTAAGAAGAGTTCGGTAGAAGAAGTGATGAATGAGTCGTCTAATCCTTCATATTATCACGACACTGACAGTAATACCATGTACCTGCGTCTTCCTACAGCATATACTACTCATCATTACGGTCTCTCTATGGGTCAGCCGAGTATTCCGACAGGTGTATATACAACTACCACCGATGAGAATCTCGAACTTGAATACTCTATCGGCTCTATCAGATATTGCGCTGTGAATGCTGAGAACCTGTCTCTTGACATTTTCGCAATATCCGGGGAGAGAATGGCTCACTATTCTGACCTTGAGGCTGATGGTAACACCAAGCAGATTGAGTTAAACCTTAATTCGGGTGTATATATCGCTATCCTTAAGGCTATCGATAACGAAGGAGTTGAACACTCCAAGACCTGCAAGATTATGCTATAAATATACATACAGATATAACCAAATAGGTGGTGTGTCAATCTCAATTGAGTGACACACCACCTTTTTTATTATACATCAATTTTTTTGAGGCTGATATAAAAATCAAAAAGGGTGATAACCTCAGCGGTCGCACCCTTTTTATAAGTTTCTACAGGTAAAAAATCTTAAGGTAAAAAAGATTGTTATAGGTTCATTGCAAAGGTACACTTTTATAACAATCTCACCAAATATTTCCTAACAAAAAGTAAGAAAAGTGTTGTACAA
>CAMWNR010000052.1 GCA_947175665.1 uncultured Porphyromonadaceae bacterium | reverse complement strand
TTAATCACTAAAACCTAACACTTAATCACTAACACCTAACACCTAAAAAACTCACCATTCCTCAGCGATAAGGTAGCGGTTGCGTTCGGGTGAGTTGCGCGTTATCAGTTCGCCGACAAATCCGGTCAGGAAAAACTGCAGACCCATAATCATAGCCGCAAGAGAGAGATAGAAATACACCGAATTGGTGAGATAGAAATTATAACTATCGCTGCAGATGGATACTATCTTCATAATCAGCACGATAAGTACGGCGATAAAGCCGATGGCAAACATCGCCGAACCGAGCAGACCGAAGAGGTGCATCGGTTTGATGCCGAAGCGGGACTGAAACCAGAGGGTAGCGAGGTCGAGATAACCGTTTACGAAACGGTCAAGGCCGAATTTGGTGACTCCATATTTGCGGGCCTGATGCTGCACGACCTTTTCGCCAATCTTAGAATAGCCGGCATTTTTGGCGAGATAAGGGATATAGCGGTGCATATCGCCGTAGACTTCTATATGCTTGACCACATCGCGGCGATAAGCCTTCAGGCCGCAGTTGAAATCGTGCAGATTCTTAATGCCGGAGACCTTACGGGCGGTAGCGTTGAAGAGTTTGGTCGGGATTGTTTTGGAGAGGGGGTCGTAGCGCTTCTTCTTCCAGCCGGATACGAGGTCGAAGCCCTCGGCGGTGATCATCCGGTAGAGTTCGGGGATCTCGTCGGGAGAATCCTGGAGGTCTGCATCCATAGTGATGACTACATCCCCTTTCGCCTTGCGGAAGCCCTCGTTGAGGGCCGGCGATTTGCCGTAATTGCGGGAGAAAGAGATGGCGTGTAGGTGCGGGTTGGCGGCGGCGAGGTTGTGGATAACTTCGAGAGAGTTATCGGTAGAGCCGTCGTTGACGAAGATTACTTCGTAATCGAAGTTGTTGTCGCGCATTACCTGCTCGATCCAGCGGGTTAACTCTGGGAGGGATTCGGCTTCGTTATATAGGGGGATTACTACGGAAATATCCATTTTCTTTTTGGGGTTTTGATGCAAAGGTAAGAATTTATTATTAAAATGGCAATTTTTTTGATGGGGAGGGTGAAAGGAAGCCCCGCAAAGAGCGGGGGCTCTTTGCGGGGCTTTTATGGAAGTAGCCTTTGGCTTTTGGCTTTGGGGGGATTAGAGGATCAGTTTTTTGCCGGCTACTATGTAGAGGCCACGGGGGAGTTCGATTTCGTTGCGGCCTACGTGGAGTTGGACGTTGAAGGTGAGGCCGTCGATGCGCGCTACTGTGAGCGGGCCGGCTTCGGGGGTCTCTACGATGAGGAGGTGGTTTTCTACATTAACCGCCATCTTGGTCCATGCTGCGTCTGCTACGCCGGTAGTCATGCCGCTGTAGCCGGCAGAGGTATAGATGCCTCCGTTGTAAACCTTCAGGTCAGAGGTCTGTGTGCCGCTGCCGTTGTTGAAGATGATCTGAAGCGGAGCGTTGGAGTCAGCCTCCCATGTGAAGCAGTAGTAACCTGTAGCGGGATCAATAGAGATCTCCTTGCCGGGCCATGTGCCACCTGTGTAGTTGGTAGCATCGTCCCATACCCATACGAGTACCTTGCTCCAGTTAGAGGCAGAGTTGTCAAAGTAAACCTTGTAAGTGATCTTCTCTACGGGTTCGATGGGGTTGATGATCTCACCTGCACCTTCGATAGTCTTCTGATAACCGTTGGCGGTGTAATAGCCACCGTTGACAAAATCCCAACCGTTATCGCTGACCTGGTTGCTACCGGCGTTAGAGAAGATAACCTTGGCAGAAGAGGGGATTACGCTGCCACCGGTGTAAGTCCACTTGTAGACATTATTACCGAGGTAAGTAAGGTTCTGACCGGGCCATGAACCGCCGGTATAGTTGGTAGAACCGCTCCAAACCCAAGCGGAAACGGGATTCCAAGACTCGTGCTCGAAGAAGATAGCCTGTTCACCTTCGGCCATTGAAGGCTCGATAACTTCAGAGGGTTCTTCGCGATCGCCCCCTACGTTACCGCCGCCACCGCCGTTGCCGGCGTTAGGTTTCTCGGTCCATGTCTCATCGGGCATTGTCTCGTCGGGCCATGTAGACCAGGGTTTATCGACCGAAGCGGTAGCGAAGAGGTACTTGCCATCCTCACCGACCTTGCCGGGAGCCTTGGTCTTGGCAGTATCGAGAACATACACACGCATATTACCCTTGCCTGAGCACTTAGCGGTGAGTTTGCCATCGGTAACATTCTGAACGTCGCCGGTAACGGCATCAACGTAGCGGCCGTTGAGCACACCGGTAAAGGTTGCATCGCCGGAGATAGTTACGAGAGCGTAAGAGTCTGTCTTAGTGTCGGTATAACGACGCTTGAAGGCCATCTTGCCCGAGCAACCATCATTGCTGTACTGACCCTTACGGAGTGCGGGTACAGCAGCGCGGATCTTGTTAAGACGCTGGATGTGGAGCGCGAGGGGGTAAGAGAGTGTGGAAGCGATATTGCCGGTAGCACCGTTGTACTCGGCAAAATCGGTAACATTTACGTTACCCTCGATATAACCGCCGAAATAAGCGCGGCCGGTCTCCTTAAGTGCGAGAATAGCACCCTTGTCGATATCCTTACCCTTCTGGAACTCAACCTCCGAACCGTAATAGATACAGGGGATACCGCGGAAAGAGAACATCAGCGCGAGGTTCTCGGCCCAGGTAGCCTGGTCACCCTTAAAGCGGTAGTTGGAGTCGGGAGCGTAGTCGTGAGAATCCACGTATACTACGTTGTAGGTAGCGTCATTGTAGAGCCAGTCTTGAGAGCGCACACCGTAAGCGCCTGAAGCGGAATTGAAATTCCAGTGCATGGCGAAGTCGATGACATTCAGGCCGCTATGCTCGGAATAATCGGGTGTGTGGTACTCGTTACCGTTGAGTTGGTGGTTGGTAGAGCGGCGGAGGATAGAAGCGGAGTGACCCTTATCGTCGATAGCGCTCTGAAGAACCGAATCCCAGTTGGTATGACCCGAAACGGTAAAGTAATCCTGCGAACCCTCAGACTCGGTGGGGATAGCCACTACAGAATCCCAGGAAGCGGGGTTCATATCCCAGGGGTAATCCTTATTTTCCTTCCAGGTGTAATAGCAGGGTGAGCAGTTATAGTTGTCACCGCGGTAGATAACCTCCATAGAGCGGGCGCAGACCTCACCATACATGAAGAAGGGGGTATTGCCACGTTTAGCGATAGCCTCAGGGCTCTCGGCTGCAGCCATAAACTGCGGGAGGAACATCTTGTTAAAGGCCAGACGCGGAATATGACCTGCGGTATCGATACGGAAACCGTCGACACCCATCTTGATAAAGCGGGAATAGCAATCTACAAGATAGTTGGTAACGGTGGGGTGCTCGGTGTTGAGGTCAACGCAGTCACCGGCGATCTGACCCCACCAGCGTGAGGGATCATCCCAGTCAAACCATGCCTTATGGTGCCAGTAGTTGTGGTTGTCGCGGTTGGTGAAGTCAGAGTTCTTCATCATAGCGAGGCGGGTACCATACTGGTTGGCGGGCTGCATGGAGGGGTAGTTGTCGGGGAGTTTGCCACCCTCAGATGCGGGTACAACCTTCATCGAAGCGTTGATGTCGGCAAGATTTTCAGAATAATCCTTGCGGAACATGCGGCAGAGATTCTCCTCGCCGAAGTTGCCGGTGTGCTGTAGCACGATATCAAGGATAAGTTTCATGCCACGCTTATGCACCTCGTCGATAAGTTTCTGGAAAGCGACATCGGCACCGGCGGCATCGGCATCCTTAGATACATAACGGTGGTCGATCTTGGAGAAGTCCATAGCGTGATAGCCGTGGTAATCGAGACCCGAACCGTTCTCTACGATAGGAGTGATCCAGACTGCGGTAAAACCGAGAGCCTTGATGTAATCGAGTTTGTCGATAAGGCCTTGGAAATCACCACGCCACTCAGGGTCGTTGATGTTGTTTACACCATCCCAGCAATATACATTATTGTTGGGGTCACCGTCATAAAAACGGGTAGTCATCGCGAAGTAGATAGTCTCATCGCGAAAGTCAGTGCGGTCACCTACAAATGTAGCGGCTTGCGACGCGAAGGCCGAAGCAGCGAGCAGAGACACGCATAAACCTTTTTGAAAATTTCTCATGATGTAAGAATTTGTTAATATTTAGGTTAAGCAGTTATTTTCTTAAGGAGTCAGAGAGGTCAGATCTTGGAGAGAGGTCAGATCGGTTTATAATCCTACTCAGTGCGCCCGGGGTAGGCCTTGAGTGCGGCTTCGAGGATGCGGAGCGCCTGAGCGAGGTCTTCCTTGCATAGCACGTAGGCCATACGCACCTCATCCTTACCCTTGCCGGGGGTGGTGTAGAAGCCGGAAGCCGGAGCCATAAATATAGTAGCCCCCTCGAAACTGAAGTCGGTAAGGCACCATTGGCAGAACTTATCGGCATCATCAACCGGGAGTTTGGCTACGGTATAGAATGCGCCCATCGGGATGGGGGAGTAGCAGCCCGGTATGCGGTTGATGCCGTCGACAAGAAAATTGCGACGCTCCAGATACTCGGTATAGGTCTGCAGCATATACTCCTGCGAGGCATCGATCGAAGCCTCGGCTACAATCTGTCCTAAAAGTGGAGGACTCAGACGCGCCTGACAGAACTTCATGACATTGCGGCGCAAAGCCTCATTTTTAGTGATAAGAGCGCCGATACGGATGCCGCACTCATTGTATCGCTTAGACACCGAATCGATCAGCACTACCTGCTCCTCGATACCGGGGAGATGGAAGGCGGAAATATAGGGGGCACCGGTGTAGCAAAATTCGCGATACACCTCATCTGAAAAGAGGAAGAGGTCGTGCTTCTTGACCAGATCGCGGATCTGCAGCATCTCCTTCATGGAGTAGAGATAGCCGGTAGGATTATTGGGATTGCAGATAAGTATACCCTTGGTGCGGGGGGTGATAAGTTTCTCAAACTCCTCTATCGGGGGTAGGGCAAAGCCGGTTTCGATAGATGAAGGTATGGTGATGATCTTGGCACCGGCCGAAATGGCGAAAGCCATGTAATTGGCGTAGGCCGGTTCGGGCATGATAATCTCATCGCCCGGGTCGAGACAAGCCATAAAGGCAAACAGCACCGCCTCCGAACCGCCCGAAGTGATGATAATGTCGGCCACATCGACATCGATGTTAAATCGGTGATAATATCCGCAGAGTTTCTCGCGCAAAGAGTAAAGACCCTCGGAAGGTGAATACTCCAGCACCTTACGGTCAATATTGCGGAGAGCCTCAAATGCTTCGGGGGGAGTGGGAAGGTCCGGCTGGCCGATATTGAGCCGATATACCTTCAGCCCGCGGTCAATAGCACGGTTTGCGAGCGGTACTAACCGGCGTATCGGAGATGCCGGCATGATTTCTCCACGAGTGGATATGAGTGGCATTATTTATTAAGTAAGTAAATTATATAAAAATTAGGGCTTGCCTAATTTTAGCGGCAGGCCCCTTATTTATGTTTCATGTAAGAATTTAGTACAGAAAGTGGGACTCGAACCCACACAGCCGATAAAGGCCAAGGGATTTTAAGTCCCTCGTGTCTACCATTCCACCATTTCTGCATCACATCGGTACCGGGTGTGGATTTCTGAAATATCGGGAGATATATCCGGATATATATCCTTTAGACCGCTACCGCTGATTTTGACTAATACAAAATTAAGAAAAAATAGCGTAAAAATGTAAATTGAGGTGATAAAAATTTACTCCCCTATATAAAATTAACATTTATTTAATATAGGGTGCAAGATTATTGCAGTAAGGCAGGGTAACTTTGCGGTATAATTAAAACCGCCAAAACAGATTAAGATTATGGAGAGCATGAATTACACAGGTTACCGGAGTCGCGATATCCGCCGAGGGGATCGCGTATATGTGAGAGTTACACTCGAGAGGAAGGGAGTGCTGGAGATGACCTATCTCACTGTAGAGAGCATGACCGATCTGGTAGGTGAGTTGCGCTATGCGATGCGAGGTCGCGAGGGGCTTGCCACAGTATATATACGCAATCATAGCCGGGGTTGGAGCATGGAGCGTCCGATGCGGTTTTATCCCGACGGACGCGGGCCGCGTATGCGTCGCGGTCTGCAGTCGGCAGGGCGCGCAGTCACCGCTCCGCGCCAATCGGGCGGGATACATGGTACCTATCCGGAGACGGCCGCGCCGCGGGATCTTACCGAGTATATTTGAGGGGTGGAAATTTCCGGAATAGCCGGGAGTTGCGGGGATTATGGTAAAATAAGAGAGGCGATGCCTGCAGGCATCGCCTCTCGCTTTTATGAGATTGTTAATGGATTGCGGGGATTAGAGGGCGATCTTGGTAGATTTGCCGTCAACAGTTACGATGTATACGCCTTTGGGAGCAGATACATTAACTGTTTCGCCTGCTGCTGCATTGGTGTTGAGGAGGCAGAGACCCTGGAGGTTGTAAACTGCTACGGGTGCTGCTACACCGGGCTTAACGTTGATAGTACCGTTGCCGGCAGTGATGATAGCAGTGTCGATCATAACGCCGCTTACAGAAGAAGCGTAGTTAACATCACCGATAGAAGAGTACTTGCGTACCTGAGCCATATCGTTGGGGTTGTAGTGATAGATGATATCACCTGTGCTTACGATTTCTGCAGTCTTCTTGAAAGAGTTGGTGATAGAAGCGCGGAAGCCTTCGGTAGTACCCCAAGCCATCATAGAACCAGCGATGGGCATTTCGGGGAAGTTGTTAACATAAGCGAGTACACCGTAGTCATTGCTCCAAGAGTCGTAGTTGTAGCCGCTGGGAACGAATGAGTTGAGAACGGGTACGATAGAGATAGTGGTAACACGGTTGCCCTCGTCAAACTCGATGGGGAATTCGCACTTGATGAAGTCGCCTGCGGGGTTAAGGTTGGTGTCGCGGGCGTACTTAACGTCAGTAAAGAGGTAACCGGTGAGGTTGCTTGCGTATTTGTCGAGTTCGTCGGCTCCTACGTCAACACCCATATTTTCGATGATGTCGGGGTTGAATTCCTTAGCGGTCTCATCGATCTTCCAGAGGAGGTGAGAGTCACCTGTAGCGATGTAGAGGGCGGTGAAGGGACCCCAAGCACCGGTGAAGGGGTTGGTGTCACCGAAGCCTTCGCTTGACCATTCGCCTGCATTGAAGAGGTGAACGTCACCGAATTCGGGAAGAGTTACAGTGATGGGTTCGAAACCTTCTACGCGGGCACCGCCAACGTAAGCGAGACGGAGGATACCGTTGCGGGCAGTCTCCATATTCTGATAGTAAACTACAGTCTTACAGTCGAGTTCGGTAGTCTCGTGGTTGAAAGCCTGGAAGTCGAAAGTAGTTGACATGTAAGTGGGGTTCTCGGCGCTGCCTGACTTAGTGATAGAGGTCATGCACTGGTTGCCGTTGACTACGCAAGTACCATCGGCAGCAGACATAGCGTTTTCGAGAAGAGTGAAACTATTCCACTTTTTAGTACCGGGGATTTGCTGCGAACCGATATAGTCAACTTCCTGGAAGCGCTGAGTGAAAGTGGGGTCGTTAGCGAGTTGAGTCATAGAAACAGCCTCATAGTCACGCTTGTCGACGGGGATAACACCGTTTACGAGTTGGTCGGCGGGGAAAGTAAACGCCTGCTCGTAAACATAATAAGAAGGCCAGCAAGCCATCCAGGTGATATATGTATCGAGTTGAGTCTGATCCTGCTTGCGGGCAGAGAGGATGAAGTTTGCTGCGTAATAGGGGATCTCGTCGAAACCGTAAGTTACGTTATCGCCAAAAGATACGAGGTCGCAGATGTACTCGCTGGTAAGAAGGATAGAGAGGTCGTAGACAAGACCTGTACGGGTATCAGTCCAAGAGCGGGTAAGCATCTGGTCATCAGCAGCGAGTTGGCCTTTGAGAGCACGCTGAGTAGTCTCCTGCATAAAGCGCTGTGCTTTGGGAGTCATCTCATACTTAACTGGACCGAGCAGACCGGCGGGGGTAGACTGAGCGGCCATAGCGGCTGCGCTACCGAAAGCGAGTGCTGCCAGAATAGCGGTAAATTTTTTCATCGTTAATAATAGTTAAATATAGTAATTAATAAAAGATTTTCAATCTTTAGGATGTGTGTGGAAGTGACGTAACGGAGTTGTAGTGAGTAATGACTACAGCGGTTAAAACGTGCTTCAAAAGCAAAATTGATAAATTTTTTTCATTTCCGCAATAGTTTATATGAAAATATTCGCTACGCACCCTAAAAAAATGTTAATTCCCACCTTAGCAGTACAGCCCCGCGGTAAATCAGTAGCAGCGTTACATCAGTATGTGGCGATACCTCAGTATGGGAGGATAGAGACCGTGTTTTAAGAAGTACCGCTACGCGGCACGTGTATTCCTGATGGGGATGTGGGGTACACGCACCAGCAAAAATCTTCGATTTTTGCTGATACGTGCCTATGCTGAATGCCTGCTCTGCAGGCGGCTTCGCGCTCAAGGTTGCTACTCTGCAGGCGGCTCCGCGCTCAAGGTTAGGGGTTGTAGAGGTCTTTGTTGTAGTAGTCGAGGATTTCGTTGGCGGCCTGAAGGGCGAGACGGGCATTGCACTCGGGGTCGATGGCGAGGGCCGCGTGGTAGTCGTTGATGGCGGCCGCGCGACGGCCGGCACCGAATTGCTTCATGCCGCGCATGGTCAACGCATCGGTATCATCAGGATGATTCTCCAAGTATGCGGTCAACACCGCTATCGCCTCATCGGTGGGGAGTAGGGCTATCTTTTCTTTTAGGATCTGTAATTCGGGAGCCATCTTTTTTAGGTATTAAGTTTTAGTGATTAGTTATTAAGTATTAGGGTTTAGTGATTAGTTATTAAGTATTAGGGTTTAGTGATTAGTGATTAAGTATTAAGTTTTAGTGATAAGTGATTAAGTATTAAGTTTTAGTGATAAGTGAATAGATTTAAATTAGGTGTTAGGTGGTAGTTATTAGTGATGATTTAAAACTTAATAACTAAAACAAAATGAGAAATCACTAATAACTAAAACCTAACACCTAAAAACTTAATCACTAATCACTAATACCTAACCCTTAAACAAGGGTTATTTTTTCGGAGGTTACCGGTGTGGAGAGGAAGAGGGAGGCGAGGCGGTCGAACTTTTCCGGGTTTTCAGTGGTCAGGAAGTGTACGGTGCCTCCTTTTGTGCATTGTCCGGCTATCTCGGGGTGACGGGTGAGGTAGTTTTCGAGACTGCGGGCTACCAATTCCCCCTGGGGTATGATGCGGATATTGTCGGGTATATATTTCCTGATTTTTGGCATCAGCAGCGGGTAGTGTGTGCAGCCGAGAAGCATCGTATCTATCTCCGGATCACGGTGCAACATCTCATCGCAATATTTCTTGACAAAATAATCGGCACCGTCTCCGTCGGCCTCATTGTTTTCGATAATAGGCACCCACATAGGGCACGGTATCTCCGACACCTCGATATCGGGGTATAGTTTGGCGGTCTCGATAGAATAAGAGTGCGAGAGGATAGTTCCGGGAGTCGCCACAACCCCGACATGGCGCGAAGAGGTGAGATTATCCAAAGCCTCGACGGTAGGGATGATTACCCCGAGCACCCTGCGGTCGGGGTCGATAGCAGGGAGGTCATTTTGCTGGATAGTGCGCAGTGCCTTGGCGGAAGCGGTATTGCACGCTAAAATCACCAGTCGACAACCCCGGTCGAACAGATATTTCACAGCCTGTAAAGTAAACTCGTAGACAATATCAAAACTGCGCGAACCGTAAGGAGCGCGGGCATTATCGCCGAGATAGAGGTAATCATAATCGGGGAGGAGGCGACGTATCTCGCTCAGAATGGTGAGTCCGCCGTAGCCGGAATCGAATATGCCGATGGGGGTCATTTTAAGGTAAAAATGGGGTAAGTAAATGGGCGAAGACTTTGCAGTCGCCGCCCATCTTCATAATATTTTTAGGGTCATAATATTATTCGCTTCGCAAGGGGTAGCGAAATAATTATTTAAGACCGAGTTTAGTCTTAACGAGGGGAGTGATGTCTTCGGCAGGAGAAGAATAGTAAAAAGTCTGCTGCGGGTCGAGCGCCTGCACGAGAGTGTAACTACCCTCTTTACCTACAGACTCGATAGCCTTGGTAGCCTTCTCGAAGATAGGAGCCATAAGGTCGCTCTGGAGTTTCTGAAGATCCTGCATCACCTGCTGCTCGAAAGTCTGAAGTTTCTGCTGGTTATCGGCAAATGCTTTGGTTTTGCGTTCGCGGATAGCGGGGAGTTCGGTCTCCGACATATTCTGAAGTTCGGTATATTGCTTCTGGAGTTCCTCGCCGAGTTTGGTATATTCGGCCTCATATTTCTTCTGAGCCTCCTGAAGTTGCTGCTGAGCGGCAGTAGTTTCGGGCATAGAACCGATGATACCGTTGATATCTACGAGACCGATCTTAACGGTCTGTGCTGATGCGGCGAGACCGAAAGTTACGGCTACTGCCAAAAGGATTTTCTTAAGCATGATAGTTATATGTGTATAAGTTTATTTTATGCAAATCAATAGCAAATCAACATAATGCGCATGGAGCGCAAACGGGGAGATGCCGGTAGAGGAGAGACGTGTGTGTAAATCGGGGGAGAGATTCCGTGTCAAAGGTAATAAAATTATTTGGAATATCCCAATTTTGCAAGCACATCGTTGCTTATATCAATACGGGGCGATGCGAAGACTATGCTCTGCGAAGAGGCGCGGTCGAAGATAACCTGATAACCCTTCTCTTCAGATACGGTCTTGACAGCGTTATATACATCCTCCTGTATCGGCTTCATGAGCGACTGACGCTTCTTGTACAGTTCACCTTCGGGGCCGAAATATTTGTAGCGGGTATCGGTAACCTCCTTCTCCTTGGCTACGATGGCTTCCTCACGTTTCTTCTTCTGGTCGTCGGTAAGGAATACCATTTCAGACTGGTAATTCTTATAGAGGGTCTCCGCCTCTTTGGAGAGTTGGGTCACTTCCTTTTCCCAGCGCTGGGATACCTGATTGAGTTGCTCATTGGCCATCTCGTAAGCGGGCACGTTGCGCAGGATGTAATCCATATCTACGAGGGCGAACTTCTGTGCGTTGGCACCTAATGTGGCGCAGATAGCCACGATTGCTGCAATTACTATCTTTTTCATATTGTCATGTTTTATTTCAAATATAACAATTAGAGAGGCAAGAGGGTCAGAAGGTTTAAACCTGTTAACATTTTATTAGAATTCCTGACCGAGCACGAAGTGGATCTGGCTGCCGCCGCGGCGACCCTGCACCTTATCGAAGCCATAACCCCAGTCGATACCGAGGAAACCGAGCATCTGCAGGTAAACGCGTACACCTACACCGGCCGAGCGCTTGAGGTTGAAGGGTGCGAACTTCTCTACGGAGGTCCAACAGTTACCGGCCTCGGCAAATGCGAGCGCGTAGATAGTGGTAGAGGGTTGCAGCATGAAGGGGAAGTGAAGTTCGAAGCAATACTTGGCGTAGGCGTAACCCTCGGAACCCCAGGGGGTGAACTGACCGTTGTCATAACCGCGCATTGCGATAGTCTCGGTAGCGTAGGTGTAAGAACCCGACATACCGTCACCACCGAAATAGAAAGTCTCGAAGGGGGTACGCACCCACTTATTGTAAGAACCGAGCAAGCCGAAATCGGCGCGGGTCATGAGTACGAGAGTCCACTGACCATCGGGATCGGTGAGCGGGGTGAAGGTCTTGCTCTTAAACTTAAGTTTCCAGTATTCGATCCATTTATAGAGTTCAGCCTTAGCCGGCTGGCTGTTGAGGGTATTGGCCTCGTAAGAGAGACGTTCCCAGTTTTTATTTTTGCTGAAAAGGGAAACCGGAGGTGTCAGCGAAGCCTCGAGAGAGAATGAAGAGCCGCGGCGGGTATAGATAGGATTATCGATACTTGTGCGCGAGAGGGTCAGACCGAGGGTGAGAGAGTTGGAGACACCGTTATTCATATAATAGAGGTAATCCCAGTTTTTGAGGTAATACCAGCGATAAGAGAGCATAGCCTGGAAGGTAAAGTAATCGTCAGGCCATGTAAGGCGGGTACCGAAACCGAGCGAGACGCCCGCCATCTGCAATACCTTATTGGGGTCGTAAGCGTTCTGATAGGCGTAAGAGCCGTAATTGGTGCCATACGAACCCTGGTTATAGATAGAATAGAGGTAGGCATTCTGCCAGTTGTCGTTGTAATAAGAGGAGTTTACACCGGTCGAGCGGGAATAATCGACTGAGAAACTGAGCGAATTAGGTCGTTTGCCGCCAAGCCAGGGGTCGAAGAAGGAGAGAGAATAAGATTGGAAATACTTGGCGTTGGTCTGTGCGGAGATAGAGAGTGTCTGTCCGTCACCGCGCGGTATAATACCCTTATAACTCGAAGGGTTAAAGAGATTCTTGAGCGAGAAGTTAGAGAAAGAGAGAGCCACCTGACCGGTCACACCTGTCTGACCCCAACCGAACGAAAGTTGGATTTTATCGTTAGGTTTCGACTCAAGATCAAAAACGATATCTACGGTGCCGTCATTCTCGTTAGGTTCGGGATTGATACCCATAGTCTCAGGGTTGAAATGACCCGAGGCGGCAATTTCGCGAGCCGAGCGCATAAGGTCGGATTTAGAGAAGAGTTCGCCGGGGCGCACACGCAGGTCGCGGCGTATCACCTTCTCATACAACTGGTCATTACCATTGATAACCACGCGGTTGATGCGAGCCTGCTGACCCTCATGCACGCGCATCTGCAGAGCCACCGAGTCCCCCTTGATATTCTCCTCGATAGGAACGAGTTGGAAGAACAGATAGCCATTATCGAGGTAAAGATTGCTCACGGCATCCTCATCATCCCGGGTACGCTTTTCGAGGCGTTTCTGGTTATATACATCGCCCGGATAGATGCCGAGAAGTTGGTTGAGGGTCTCGGTGGGGTAAACTGTATTACCAACCCATGTTATATCGCTGATATAATACTTCTTACCCTCGTCTACAGTAAGGTATACATCGACTTTGCCATCATTGTAGCGGGCCACGGAGTCAGATACGATCCGGGCATCGCGATAGCCGAGTTCGTTATACTTATCAATGATGCGACGCTTATCGTCTTCATAATCGGAATCTACAAACTTCTTCTGCTTAAAGAGGTTAAGGAGATTGCCCGACTCGTTGGTTTTCTTCATGGCGCGCTTCACGCGGTTGTCGGAGAGAACCTCATTGCCATCCACATAAATCTTATGTACGGTAACCTTGTTGCGGCGGTCGACATCGATGGTGAGTATCTCCTGATTATCGTGAGAGAGGTCAGGCTGGCGCACCATACGTACAGCCGCATTCTTATAACCCTTGGCGGCATAATAAGACTCCACAATCTTCTTGGCGCGGTCTACGATATTCGGGGTAAGTTGCTGACCGGTAACCATACCGAGGCGCTCGTTGAGATCCTTCTTCTCACCACCCTTGATACCGTTGAAGCGGAGTTCGCCGAGGCGAGGTTGCTGACGCAACGCTATTTCGAGCCAGACCTTATCACCGACCATCTTGGTGACAAGAATCTGCACCTTAGAGTAAAGACCCTGAGTCCAGAAGCGTTTCACGGCCTTTGTGATAGCGTCTCCGGGTATATCTATGCGTTCGCCGACAGAGAGTCCCGAATGGCCGATAATCACGTAATCATCAACGTGTGAGATGCCCGAAACTGAAATACCTGCTATCTCATACTGGCGGGGTATAGGGGAGTAAATGATGGCGGGGTTATAGATGGTGTCGGTAGCGGGGAGAGCCTGCGCGGAGGCAGACAAGGCACCGAGAGATACCATCGCGGCGGCTGAAAGTAATTTGAGATATGAAGTCAGAGTCATAGTCTTGGTGGGTTTCGTCAGATTGATAGGAGGTGAGAGGGAGGGTTAGGGGTCAGTCGGAGAGTCCGTAAGACTCATCGGGGAGAGGGGATTCGCTCACTTGGGCAGAGGTCTTGCCAAAGCGGCGTTCGCGCTGCTGATAATCTATCAGCGCAGAGGCGAAATCGCTCTTATTAAAATCCGGCCAGAGGGTCGGGGTGAAGTAAAGTTCGGAATATGCTATCTGCCACAGCAGGAAATTAGAGATCCGTTCCTCACCGCCTGTGCGTATAAGGAGATCCGGATCAGGCATACCGGCAGTAGCGAGATGTGATGAGAAGATATCTTCGGTAATATCGTCAGGGTTGAGGTCACCGCCGGTGGCGAGCGAAGCGATGCGTCGGGCAGCCTCGGTTATTTCCCAGCGAGAAGAGTAACTGAGACACATACCCAGCACCATACCGGTGCAATGGGCGGTAGCCTCCTCGGCCCCGAGCAGTCGACGGCGCGCATCTTCCGGAATACGGGGGATATTGCCGATAAGGCGGATACGCACGTTATTGCGGAGCAGGTCGGGGAGTTCGCGTTCGATAGCCCAACCGATGAGATACATCAGAGTATCCACTTCCTCCTGCGGACGATTCCAGTTTTCGGTAGAGAAAGCGTAAAGGGTAAGATACTTGATGCCGAGGTCAGAGGCAAACTCGACAGCGCGGTGCACCGAGGTGACACCCTCGGCGTGACCGTCAGAGCGCGGTTTGCCCTGCATACGGGCCCAGCGGCCGTTGCCATCCATGATGATGGCTACATGACATGGTATGCGTGCCGGGTCTATCCGGTCGATAAGTTCCTGTAGGTCTTTCATCGGCAGGTTATTCTTTATAGTGGCATTGAGCACAGCGCTTGCTGAACTCATAACTTATTGTAAAAGTCAGTGTAGAGTACCAGTCGGTATTTTTGGCAAACGAACTTTTGATACCGATAGGGTCTACGAGGTTATCACCGTCGAGACGGTCGGAGAAAACCTTCTTCATCAGAAATTCCAATCCGAGATTGAGTCGGCGGCTCGGTTTATACTTAAACCCTATGCCGACAGGGAGAGTGAATCCGGCGTAAGTATGCCCCTCTACACTCCAGAGTGTCATGGAGACACCGGCAGTGATGTAGGGGGTAAAGCGTTTGAGTTTGCGGTAGCGCTCACCCATACCGTAATTGAAGAAGTGAAACTCCGCCATCTCACCTAATTCGTAAAAGGTGGTGGAGAACTTAAACTGCTCCTCGGTGGGGAGGACATTGGCCATACTCTCGGTGTTACCGCGCAGTCCGCCTATATAGAAATTGGTCTTGAAGTTCCAGCGCGGATTGGCGATATAGCGGAAGAGGAGTTCGGCATCCCATGAGGGGTTCTGCCACAGGTTGGCGGCATTGGCATCACCGAGATAGCCGGTCATACCGAGGCCACCGCCTATGTCGAAGCGGTAATCTTCCTGAGCCGCGCAATGTAAAGCGCATAACAGGGAGATACTTAAAAGGATGGATTTTAGAAATCTCGGCATAACTTTTATTCGGGAGAGTGAAATTTTTTAATCAGAAGAGGGGAGAGAAAGTAAGACGGGCGAGAACAGCGCGGAGTATCTCATCCTGAAGGTTGCCGTCGGCACTGTGGCCGCCAAACATATAGATGTAGGGGCAATCCCAATCTACGTCAGAACCGTCTACGAAATATTGGATGCGCTTCACATCGCGCGGGGTCTTTGTGTCGAGATCCTTCCAGTAGGCATCGAGCGAGGCCGACATGGGGGTGGTG
>CAMWNR010000051.1 GCA_947175665.1 uncultured Porphyromonadaceae bacterium | reverse complement strand
ATATAAATTAACGAAACATCCAAAAAAAACTTGTATAAACTTAGCCACATTTATTATTTTTTAAGTAAATTCGCACTACTTACTTATTGCAGATGATATGATCAACAGCATACGGATAGGGGGTCGATTGTGGATGCTCGACTCTCCCAAGGTAATGGGCATAATAAATGCTACACCCGATTCATTTTATTCCGGCAGCCGCAACCTGATGACATGTGGCAGTCGGGATAATGCATTACAGGAACTTACCCGTAGGGTTACAACCAGAGTGGAAGAGATGCTCGAAGCCGGAGCGGACTGCATAGATATAGGAGGTTATAGCAGTCGCCCCGGATGCGAGGATATTTCTGCTGAGGAGGAATATACACGCCTCTGTTACGCGCTGGAGGGCGCGCGCCAAGCGGGAGGAGATACACTGATAATTTCGGTAGATACCTTTCGTGCGGACGTAGCCCGTAAATGTGTGGAGCAGTGGGGGGTGGGTATTATAAACGATATAGGAGGAGGCACACTGGATAATGATATGTTTGCAACCGTGGCCGACCTTAAGGTAGCGTATGTGCTTATGCATCTACGCGGTACACCCCAGACTATGACCACCCTGACAGATTATGAGGATGTGACGAGAGATGTTATTTCAGATCTTGCATTTAAAGCCGATAAGTTGCATTCGCTCGGAGTAGCCGACATAATACTTGATCCCGGTTTCGGATTTGCCAAGACGGTAGATCAGAACTTCAGACTTCTCAACGACCTGGAAGAATTCCGTCATACCGGTTTGCCGATTCTTGCAGGTATATCGCGTAAGAGTATGATATGGCGTGCGCTTGACATTACGCCTGAAGAGAGTCTTAACGGCACAACGGCACTGAATATGGCGGCATTGATGAAGGGTGCCGATATACTCCGGGTACATGATGTGAAAGAGGCGCGTCAATGTGTGGCGCTGTATCAGAAATTAATACATAATTGAATACCGATTAAATGATAGACTTCGGAATTAAAGATATAATAGATATATTGCTGGTAGCCTCGCTGCTGTATTATATCTACAGGCTGATGAAAAGGAGCGGCTCGCTGAGTCTCTTCTATGGTGTGCTGTTTTTTACCGTAGTGTGGGTAATAGCCTCAGCCATACTCAATATGAGACTTACCGGTTCGATACTCGATAAATTTATGAGTATCGGTCTTATAATATTGGTGATACTTTTTCAGGACCAGATCAAGAGGTTTCTTATAGATCTCGGTTCTCAACGCAGATGGACCAATCTCTCGCGTCTCTTCAAGCACGGCACCTCTGAAGAGGAGGCCCAGGAGAATCATAAAGAGATAATGCAGATAGTCTATGCATGTATGTCAATGTCAAAATCCAAGACAGGTGCTCTGATCGTATTCCAGCGTAAGATGCCCTTAGGTGATTATGAGAAGACCGGTGATATTATAGATGCGGACATAAATACGCGGCTGATCGAAAATATATTTTTTAAAAACTCACCGCTTCACGACGGGGCGATGATTATTGCTACACACCGTATTAAATCGGTGGGATGCATCCTCCCGGTAAGTCATGATATGAATATACCTAAATCTTTGGGTCTGCGACACCGTGCGGCTCTCGGTATGAGTCAGGTTACTGATGCCGTGTGCGTGATAGTCAGCGAAGAGACGGGTAATATATCGGTAGCCAAAGATGGAGAATTTACCATAAAGGTATCGGCTCTTGATCTGGAGCATATACTGGTAAATATGAATAATTGAGGGGGCTTTAAGTAATAGGTTTTAGTTATTAGTTATTAGTGATTAGTGATGGATTGGCGTGATTAATCTTGATTTAGTCTGATTAAACTTGATCTAGCCTGATTAAACTTGCTTTATCTTGTTTTAGCCTTATATTAATCACTAACACCTAAAACTTAATCACTAACACCTAAAACTTAATCACTAACACCTAAAACTTAATCACTAACACTTAATACATAATAATATAGGCTCCGCGTTATTTGCACGGAGCCTATATTTAATTTCTTTGTTAAGGATTTTATACGAGTTTTACTACGATATCCTCGTCTTCGGTAGTGAGGACGATCTTACCTTCGCGACCGAGCCAGCCGAATGCTGCCATCAGTTCATCCTTTTTGAGTTTAGTAACTTTCTTAATCTGCTTAAGGCCGAGAACGTGTGTGTCGGCTACTTCAAGAGCCTTGTAAACTTCTCCGGCCCAAGTTCCAATAGATTCGATATTCATAATTCTAAAAATTTGGATTGTTAAACATTAGATGGCAAAAGAGCCTGTACTAAAAAGATTGAAACCTAATAAGTTTTGGCAAAGTTAATAAAAAATCTTTAAAACAAAGTATTAAAATTAACTTTCACCCTAATTTTATGATAATTTCCACAGAAATACCTTATATAAATCTACGCATAAATTTTGCATAGGTTGTAAATATTTATCTCTGTCAGAGATTATAAACTATCAGATAATCGCTCTTTTAGTAATTTAACAATCGGTAATATAAATTTGTTTGAACAAATTTATATCATGCAGGTTTATATCCGGCAAGTTTATATTACGACGGTGTGATACCGCGCATACGATCTTCGGTAGCCGATAGGGCGGCTTTGGCTCCTTCGCCCATTGCGATCACTATCTGTTTGTATGGCACATCGGTCACATCACCTGCCGCATAAACACCTTTCACCTTGGTTCGACCGGTCATATCTGTTACTATCTCTCCGGCACGGTTTAATTCAAGTTGATCGGCAAAGATAGAAGAGTTAGGGGTCAAGCCTATCTGTACAAATACACCTGAAAGTTCGTACTCTTTGGTTTGACCGGAGTTACGATCCTCTACCTCGATAGCGGTAACATTCTTACCGTTACCCTTTATCTCTTTGACTGCAGAACTCAGATGAACATCGACATTGTTATAAGTAGCGAGTTTTTTCTGAAGCACGTCATCAGCCTTAAGAGTATCCATAAACTCAAAGACATCGACATGCTCACATATAGCCGCAAGGTCGATAGCCGCTTCGATGCCGGAGTTGCCGCCACCTACTACCGCTACTTTTTTGCCGGCAAAGAAAGGTCCGTCACAATGGGTACAGAATGCTACCCCTTTACCGATATATTCTTCTTCGCCGGGTATGTTAAGTCTGCGCCATGATGCACCTGTAGCGACAATTAGCGCAGGTGCTTCAAACACCTCACCGCTATCGATATTAAGCCGCTTGGGGAAATCCTGAAGTTCTACCGACTTGATGCTACGGTTGTCATACAGTGCTATCCCATAACTATCCATCAGCGATCTGAGATCGTTGGCCAGAGCAGTACCGGTGGTAAGCGGTACGGTGATAAGATTTTCAATATCTGTGGTATCCTTAACCTGCCCACCTATTCTACCGGCAACCACGCCTACTTTCAGACCCTTACGTGCCAGATATACGGCCGCTGCCGCACCGGCAGGTCCTCCGCCGGCTACCAGAGCGTCAAATCCTAAGGGCGTGTTATCTTCAACTCCGTTATCGGCCGATTTCCCAAAAGTTTGTTCGAGTTTTGTCACTAATTCACCCAACGATGCCTGACCTACGCTAAACATTTCGCCATTGGCGTACACCACGGGGACACCGTTTACATTATAATCCTTAGCCGTCTGAGGTGCCGCTGCGCCATCGATAACCCTATTGGAGATGCCCGGGTTGTAAAGGGCGATAATGTCAAGAGCCTGGACCACATCCGGACAGATATGGCAGGTAAGGGAGACAAATGTAAATATCTCTACCGGTCCGGTGATTGCGGCAATACGTCGTTGCATAGTCTCATCCGGAAGATTCTTTCCGAGACCCGATGCGTTAAGTACAGCCAGAATCAGCGAACTGAATTCGTGGCCTCCCGGTATCCCTACAAACTCAATACCGGTAGGAATGCCATCGCGCCATATCGCAAGCACGGGTGCATCTTCCATAGTTGGAGAATCCTCGACTTTAACCGAAAGAGAGGGGGAAGCGGCAGCAAAGTCGCGAGCAAACTCCTCCATCTCCTTGCGTTTAGGATTATCGGGCGAGCCCTGCACAAGAAGCGTAATCTCTTGTGTGAGATTTGCAAAATACCCTTTTAATTGGGTAAGTATATCATTATCTATTATTGACATAGGTTTTAAAACTTAAGTTTAAAAAAATAGGAGGAATATGGATTCCCCCTATTTTTTACTTATCTATTACTGATTTTTAGATTTTACCTACAAGGTCTATAGAGGGTTTCAGAGTTGCTGATCCTTCTTTCCACTTAGCCGGACAAACCTCACCGGGATGGGCTGCCACAAACTGTGCTGCCTCTACTTTACGCAAGAGTTCGTCTGCGTTACGGCCGATACTGTTATCCTGAATCTCAACAAGTTTGATCAAGCCTTCGGGGTCAGATACAAAAGTACCGCGATATGCCATACCTGCGCTCTCATCCATCACGCCAAATGCGCGGGCGAGAAGGCCGGTGGGATCGGCAAGCATAGGATATTTGATCTGCTTGATAGAGTCAGAAGTGTCATGCCATGCTTTATGTACGAAGTGAGAGTCACAACTTACAGAATATACCTCTACACCCAGTTCTTTGAGTTTATCGTATTTCTCGGCAAGATCCACAAGTTCGGTAGGGCAAACAAATGTGAAATCAGCGGGATAGAAGAAAAATACTGCCCATTTGCCGATAACATCCTTATCAGTTACAGTCACAAACTCACCATTATGAAAAGCCTGTACTGAGAATTCCGGGATACGAGTGTTGATGATTGTTTCCATTTTTTGTTTTGATATTTATTTTAATTGTTAATATTTAATTTTGTTTTCTGTCACTTTAACAAGTCCGCATAAAGAATAGTTCGATAATACATTTATAGATTTATAGATTAATCATTTATTAACAATTATATGTAAATTTGCGTTTACTATAAGTAAGTAATTATAAAAGGTATATCTGTGATACTATTAGTTAGGATGGTATCTTACGTAATTACAACTACTTAAGTAAATTTAAGTTATAAAATGGCTAAGAAAAAGAAATCGATGTCAGCCGATAAAACCCGGCAGCAATCCAATATAGAGTCTATCGTACCCGTAAAGGGGCGGGTGATTAAAAATACGGGTAGTGCGTATCTGGTACGCCTTGAAAACGGAGAGGAGGTAAACTCCAGGATAAAAGGTAATTTCCGAATCAAAGGGATACGTACTACAAACCCTGTGGCCGTAGGAGATATTGTAGAGATTACACTCCGTGATGAAGATGTATCTTATATTACCTCTATAGAGCCGCGACGTAACTATATAATACGCCGAGCCAGCAATCTCTCTAAAGAGAGTCATATATTGGGGGCAAATCTTGATCAGGCCATATTAGTGGTGTCACTGATAAATCCGGAAACCCCACTTACCTTTATAGATCGTTTTCTGGCTACTTCTGAAGCATATAATATTCCGGCGAGGATCGTTATCAACAAGTCGGATCTTTGGGACGAAGATACCCGCGAACTCGCAGAGGCGATAAAAAGATTATATGACGGCATCGGATATGCCACGATACTTCTCTCTACTGTGACCGGAGAGGGTATGGATACACTGCGAAGTGTGATAAAAGATAAGATATCACTAATGGCCGGTAATTCCGGAGTAGGCAAATCATCAATTATCAACATCCTTGCGCCCGGTGCGGAGTTGCGGGTAGGGGAGGTGAGCGACCAGCACCACACCGGCATGCATACCACCACTTTCTCGGAGATGGTAGATCTGCCCGAAGGTGGACAGATAATCGATATACCGGGAGTAAAAGGGTTCGGAGTTATTGATTTTGAGGCTGAAGAGGTATCACACTTTTTTCCTGAGATTTTCCGCATAGGTCGCGAGTGCCGTTACGGCAACTGCAAGCATGTAGCGGAGCCGGGATGTGCGGTAATACCGGCAGTCAAAGAGCATCTTATATCAGAGAGCCGGTATGCATCGTATCTATCTATTCTCGAAGAGGCCGAAGAGGAGGCAGGAGCGGATAAATACCGTAAGGCTTATTAATTATCCGGTTAATTATCAGGCGTGATGGGAATTATGGGAGTGATGGAAAATGCGGGAATTGGTGGGAGCCGGGAGAGCGCAATGTGAAAAATACTTAAACATCCTTAATTAGGGGTGGTAGGATATTGCACACATCGGGTTTACTTTTTAAATTTGTGGTATCGGGAGCAGGCTTATAGCATATATATCTGCCCCGGCATATTCTCTCCTCCTTCCACTTTGTTCCGCTATTAAAAATATATCTTATCGAGTATGAATCTCGTAAAAAATAATCTTGCTTTAAAACTGAAACGTATCGCGCGATACGCTGTTGTGCTCATAGCCATATCTAATCTCACACCTATTACTACAGCCGAGGATGCAAATGCCCAGACATGTCGGGTAGCCTTAGGTCGTAATGCCGAAGGGCATAAATGCTATATGGAGGTTTATGAATATGATTTTGTGAGTCATAAACCCTGTTTTCCCGGTGGTGACACTAAATTAGTTGAGTTTATAAATAATAATCGCCGTTATCCGGATGCGGCCTATAAGGCCGGTATTCAGGGTAAGGTTACATGCTCGTTTGTAGTTCATGCCAATGGCAGTGTATCACATATTAAGGTAGTAAAGAGCGTAGAGACCTCGCTCAATCAGGAGGCAATGCGTATATTATCATTGATGCCGGAGTGGGAACCGGGTCGAATAGGGGAGCGACCGGTGCCGGTAAGAGTAATCTGGAGCGTACCGTTCAGGATATGATGCTCCCATATAGGTCATGGAGTTAAGTTTTATGTTTTAGTGATTAGTGATTAAACTTGATTTAACCTGAATTAGCCTGATTAATCTTGTTACTCAACCCTAATCACTAATCACTAACACTTAATACTTAACTTAATCTTGCACATTACAAAAAATATTACTATCTTTGCACCCGGTTTGCAATCTCTGGTGAGGTGAGATCGAAGTGTGGTCTCTTAAAAGAAACTCGGCCATATTGCTTGCTGTAATTTAAAACATCATATTTTAAAATGGATCTTATTAAGATTGCGGAAGAAGCATTTGCTACTCCCAAAAAAGAATTTGATGAATTCGTACCCGGTGATACCATTACTGTGGCTTATCGCATCAAAGAGGGTAACAAGGAGCGTATCCAGCAGTACCGCGGTGTAGTTATCCGCATCAGTGGTCACGGCGACAAGAAGCGTTTCACCGTTCGTAAAATCTCTGACGGCATCGGTGTAGAGCGTATCTTCCCCATCGAATCTCCCTTCATCGAATCTATCACTGTAAACAAACTCGGTAAGGTACGTCGTGCGAAACTTTATTACCTCCGTGGTCTCACAGGTAAGAAAGCACGTATCAAAGAGCGTCGCCCCAAAAAGAAAGAGGCTTAATCCTTACTCTCTTACAGAAATAAAAAACGTCCGAAAAATTTTTCGGACGTTTTTTATTTCTGTAAGTATTAAGTATTAGTGATTAGTGATTAGTATCAAGGCAAATAAACCCAATTCAAGTTTAATCAGGCTAAATCAAGTTTAATCAGGCTAAATTAAGATAAATCAGGTTATATCAGGATATGTCAGGATAAGTTGGCGTATTGGGTTTTAGTATAGGAGCGAGGGAAAGTCGCAACTGAGGTTGAGCATTACGGTTGCTGCTTTCTTGTGGGGCATGCCGAATGCTACTCCGGCTCCGAAATTGCGTACTTTAAAGCCGGCACCTACCGAGAAACCACTGAAGAAGTTACGTTGGTATGTCGACATATCGGTGGCTTTTTTATAATCGTAGGCGAGGGCGAGATAGAATTTTTCGCTCGGAGCCCACTGCAGTCCGAATGTAAGATGGCGGAAGAAATTGCTTATAAAAGTAGATTTCAAGGTCTGCTCATCGCCCTCCTGATCTTTCTTATGCACATAATATGGTAGTTTCCAGCGAGTGAGGTGTCTTGCGGTAATCGCTACAGAAAAAGGGGATTGGCCTACTGCCTGCATGTACCCGATCTGAATATCAAAGGGGAGACGGTTATAGGCCTTGTCAAATCTTTTTACCTGTCCGCCGGCATTGCGTACTACAAAAGAGAGCGACAGGTCTTTCTCCTCATTATAGTAATTTACACCTAAATCCACCGATATTGCAAATGCCGAGTAGATATGATAGTGAGAGTATATCAGATTCAGATTTACACCACCACGCCAACGCCCGGAGATGTCGCGTGAATAACTCCCCTCAAACACCAGATCCGAGGGAGAAAAACGGGAGCCGCCGATACCGGAGTCGTCATACTCGGTAATGGAACCATAATTGAGATAGCGCATACCTACAGCCCACGCTGAGTGCTCACCGGCTCCCTGTCCGTATCGCACTCCGGCAAAATTGCCAGACCCCATGTAATGCATGTAACTGAATGCTACCTGTCTCCCGATTTCAGGTCCGAGCAGAGCAGGGTTCTGATCTGTCAGCGTGAGATCCTCGGTGATAATGGCTGTGCCTGTACCTCCCAAAGCAAAAGCGTGAGAGGAGGTAGGGATATTAAGAAAATCATACGAGTCCGAACCTGCTTCGGCTGCGGCATCAATACAAGCACCGAAGGCAAGCGCCAGAATCATCGATATTCTTACCAATATATGTTTATGATGTAAATTCAAGTCAGTTTCAAAAATATATCCTGTAAATAAACGCAAAAAATTCTTTGGTATTATAGAAGCGGGTAATTATTGACCCAAATTGGCGAAAATTTGTTATCTTTGTAGATGAATATCATAATAAGACCTCTCATGTAAAAATGCAAGGCTCCATATTACAAGCCCCCCATATTATAAAGAATAATGTATGGGTAGATGATTAAGAGGGATGAGAGGTAAATTGAAATTTGAGAATTTAAATAATAAATATAAATAAAAATGGCAAAAAAAGCATTACTGATTATTCTCGATGGCTATGGCATCGGAGATCATAAAAAAGACGATGCTATCTTTAACACTCCTACACCGTTTATGGATTCGCTGATCGCTCAATATCCTCATTCCAAATTGGAGGCGAGCGGAGAGAGCGTAGGTTTGCCCGACGGTCAGATGGGTAACTCAGAAGTAGGTCACCTTAATATAGGCGCAGGTAGAGTAGTATATCAGGATCTTGTTAAGATTAACCGTGCGATTGCTGACGGCACCTTTGCCGAGAATCCTGAAATAAAGAGTGCCTTTACTTATGCCAAGGAGCATAATGTACCCATCCACTTTATGGGTCTTACAAGTACCGGTGGTGTTCACTCTTCATTAGATCACCTCTACGCGCTCTGTGATACTGCCAAGGCATACGGACTTGACAAGGCTTATATCCACTGCTTCATGGACGGCCGAGACACAGACCCGAAAGCCGGAGCCGGATTTCTTAAGGATGTAAAGGCTCATTGCGATAAAAGCGCCGGTAAGATCGCATCGGTGATAGGGCGTTATTACGCTATGGATCGCGACCATCGCTGGGAGCGTCTTAAGGAAGCATACAATCTCCTTGTATATGGTGAGGGTAAGCAGACCTCTGATGTGGTAGCGGCCGTAGAGGAGAGTTATGCCGAGGGTGTAACTGATGAGTTTATCAAACCGATTGTAAACGACACTGTAGATGGTCGTATCGGTGCAGGACATGTTGTGATATTCTTCAATTACCGTAATGACCGTGCCAAAGAACTCACCACAGTGCTTACTCAGCACAGCGAGGATGGTATGAATCCGATACCCGACCTCCAGTATTATTGCATGACTCCTTACGATGACTCATTCAAGGGTGTACATATTATCTTCCCGAAGAGCGATGTGCAGCAGACTCTTGCAGAGTTCCTGTCGAAGAATCAGAAAAAGCAACTTCATATCGCCGAAACTGAGAAGTATGCGCACGTGACCTTCTTCTTTAACGGTGGTCGTGAAGAACCTTTTGAGGGTGAAGAGCGTATCTTGGTAGCCTCTCCCAAGGTTGCTACTTATGACCTCCAGCCTGAGATGTCGGCTCCTGAGGTTACCGATAAACTTGTGGCCGCCATCGATTCGGAGAAGTTTGATTTTATAGTGGTAAACTTCGCTAATGGTGATATGGTGGGTCATACAGGTGTATATCCTGCTATTCAGAAGGCTGTGGCTACTCTTGACGTATGTGTAGATAAGGTTATTACCGCTGCTCTTGCTCATGGCTATGAGAGCATCATCATTGCCGACCACGGTAATGCAGACCATGCTATCAATGAGGATGGTACTCCTAATACTGCGCATTCACTCAATCCTGTACCCTTCATCTATGTAGGTAGCGATAAGGAAGCCAAACTTAAGGATGGTAAACTTGCTGATGTCGCTCCCTCTCTGTTGGGTTTGATGGGTCTTACCCCTCCTGCTGAAATGACCGGTGAGAACCTGATAAGCAAATAACAATACGCAAGGATCGCAGTGACCGCTCAGCCGGTTTTCTGCATTATTACGATAATAATTCACCCTCTGCCATATCGTTCTACCTAAGGAGCGATATGCCAGAGGGAATTTTTTTAGGTTTTAAGTGTTAGTTATTAAGTGTTAGGCTTTACGTTATGAGTGATATATTCAGGATTCTTATTGATTTGGTTGCGGATAGCGGATTTTAGTCAAACATATTTTTTAATCGATAGTCGGCTAAATATATTTTTTTCATTATATTTGCGTATGCTCTCTGAGCGTATTCTACTTTGGAAGATTCAGAAGTTTATTAAATATAAGTTATGATCAAAGTTAAAAAAATGAATATACTCGCCCGATGCGCACTGATTTTAGCAAGCGGGTTGCTTACTGCAAATATAAATGCCGAAAAATTGGTAATACTTCATACCAATGATACGCACTCCATGATAGATCCTGCCGCTGACGGAATGGGGGGAGTGCTGCAACGTAAGGCTATTATTGACTCGGTGAGAAAAGCGGAAAAAAATGTGTTGCTTCTCGATGCCGGTGATGCGGTGCAGGGTACACTCTATTTTAAATTCTTTAAAGGGGATGTGGAGTTGCCACTGATGAATATGATGGGCTATGATGCGCAGATTCTCGGCAATCATGAGTTTGACAATGGCCTCGACGAACTCAAGAGAATGTATGATAAGGTAAAGGCTCCGAAATTATCTGCCAATTATGATTTTTCAGATACAGTGCTAAAGGGGATGTTTGAGCCATACGTGATCAAGAAAATCAATGGGAAGAAGATAGGTATAATCGGTCTTAATCTGGATCCCTCCAGCATCGTTGCCTCTGCCAATTATGAGGGGATGAAGTTTCTGAATGTTATACCTGTTGCAAATCAAACGGCCGAAATGCTCAAGCATGAAAAGGGGTGTGACTTAGTGGTGGCGCTTACCCATATAGGTGCTATAAAGGAGAATGATAAAGAGATAGATTATGAGTTGGCGCGCGCCTCGAAAGATATAGATATTATCATAGGTGGTCACTCTCATACGGTCATTAAACCCGGTACCCGTGAGGGTGATACACCGGCAATCGTAGATAATGCCGTAGGTAAACCGGTACTTGTGTGTCAGACCGGACGTTATGGCAAATATCTGGGATATATCAAATTGGATCTCGACAAACTTGCAGTTCAGTCTCCGGCTGAGTATGAGAATAAGTTGATACCGGTGACGGATCGTTTCCCTGCCGACCAACTTGACAAGAAGATGCAGGCATTTATCGCTCCTTATAAGGAAAAATTGCAGGCCATAGACAACCATGTCATCGGTTATAGTGCGAGTGATATGGATTGCAAAGACCGCACCGGGCGTTATGTAAACTGGGCAGCCGATATGATAAAGTGGTATGGAGATCTTAAAACCGACTCATTGCGCAATGCCGGTGTGGATATGCCGCAGGTAGATTTCGGCATGATGAATGTAGGAGGTATCCGCCACAGTATGAAAAAGGGCGATGTCACCGAGGGCCTTATACTCTCTACATTCCCCTTCTCCAATCATGCGGTCTTAGTAAGGATCAAAGGGAGTGATTTTATAGATGCTATGAAGATCGCGGCCCGAAAAGGGGGTGAATCGATAAGCGATGAATTGCGCGTAGTGACCGATGGTGAGGGTAATCTGATAAGAGTGGTGGTAAATGATGAGGAGATGGATCCTGATAAATATTACCTGTTCTCCACGATCGACTATCTGGCATGGGGGAATGATGATTTTATACCACTTGCCAAAGGTGAAATAATATGGCGAGATGAGATAGAGACCGCCGCTCCGATAATGCGCTATCTTAAGATTCTATCTGATCTCGGTGTGCCGGTAGATGGAGATCCGCGCCCGCGTTTTGTGAAAGCACCTAAATATTAAAGGTGACTTTCCCTAATATTAAAGGTAACTTAATTTGAGATGCGCAGTCCGGGTCTGATCATAATTCTGTTGTTGCTTCTTGCAGGAGCAGGATGCGGTCTGCGCCCTCAGATTGCTCAGGATTCAGAATCTAATCAGGATTCAATAGACTTGTTAGTCAGCGAGCCGGCAGATATTACAGTCGATGCTTACAGGTATTCAGATTCGGTATTGCGCACCCTTACACTTAGAGAGAAGGCGGGTATGCCGTTTATGCCTGCCCTGTTTGCCAACTCTGACAGAGAAACGCTCAGAGCGCTTATCAGGTATGCCGATGATATGCACGTGGGGGGTATAGTACTCCTTAAAGGGAATTTAAAGAGTGTGGCCGAAATAGCCGACACGCTCAGAAGCCTCGGAGGGGCCGGTTACTTCATAGGTGTGGATGCGGAGAATGGATTGAGGATGCGATTTGCCGATGCCCCGGAATTTCCGTGGAACAGGGATTTGGGATACCTTAGCGACGACCAACTGATGTATGACTTCGGCAGTGAAATAGCGCGCGAATGCCGGCTGGTAGGTATCAACATGGTATTGGGTCCGGTGATGGATGTGGTGCCGGGTGAGGGGAGCCACGGGATGATGCGAAAACGATCACTGGGGAGTGATCCCAAGCGTGTGGCCGAACTTGCCATAGCGTATTCGAGAGGTGTTGAGGACGGTAATGTGTTAAGTGTGGCCAAGCACTTTCCCGGTCATGGGTCGAGTAATGCTGACTCTCACAAACGTCTGGGTGAGATCTCTCTTACCAGAGCGAGGATAGACAGTGTGGATCTATACCCATTCCGCAGATATATAGAAGAGGGGTTATCGGGGGTAATGGTGGGCCATCTGAGTGCATCGGCTTTAGATCCCGAGCGTCGCCCCGCGGTGGTATCACCGGTGATAATGGGTAATATATTGAGAGATGAACTCGGTTTCAGGGGTCTGGTGATAACCGATGCCCTGACTATGGAGGGAGCGATGGGGATACACGCCTATCAGGCCATAATGGCAGGAGCGGATATTATAGTGGCTCCGGCTGATACCCAAAAGGAGATAGAGAAGTTGGTAGATGCTGTAAATAGTGGAGAGGTGCCTGAGGGTGTGCTTGATGACCGTTGCCGGCGCATACTATTTTATAAATATCTCATATCAGGCAACAATGTAGGTAAATTGCAGGGGATAGAGAACCTGAACTTACTTATTAATGGTAAGGCGGAACAAATACGGAAGTCGTTAGGGGTGGGACATTAACATCTCTCTGGATCGGGGTTTGACTTCGGTCAGAGTTTCCCCTCGTCAGCGTAAGAGTAGTATCCTTCAGAAGATATTATGAGATGATCGAGCATACGGACGTTAATGGCTTGCATGCCGGTCTTGAGTGTTCGGGTTATGGCATCGTCCTGAGGTGAGGGCCGCAGACCCCCTGAGGGGTGATTGTGAAGCATAGCAACTCCGGTAGCCTCATCAAGAATGGTACGTTTCAGCATAGCATTCAAGTCAAATACCGAGGCCGTGGAAGAGCCTGTAGTGATACGGTGTCTTCCTAATATCTGATTGCGTCGGTTGAGGGTCAGAAGCCAAATCTCTTCCTTATTCAGATTAGATAGTTGGTAACGCATCAATTGGTAAATATCGTTAGAGTCCTTGATGATGCATGGGGATGATTCGAATTCCTCCTCAGAGTATCGTTTGATGAGTTCAAGGATAGCCATCACCTGGCCGGCTTTAACCGCACCCATGCCGGGAGTATGCTGTATCTCCTTGACCGAGCGGCGCATAAGTCTGTGAAGCGAACCGGAGTTGGCATCGAGCAGATCGCGGGTGATACCGGTGATAGGTTTACCCTGAATGCCGGTACGCAGTATAAGAGCGAGCAATTCGGATTTGCTCAGGGTATGATAGCCGTATTTTTCTGCTTTCTCTCTCGGTTGCTCCGAGGGGTCAAATTCTTTTAAGGTGGCCATTGGGGTTATATATATTGGTATATTCCGCAGAGTTGTCGGATTGTGGGATTTCAGGACGGTCAGCGACCCTTGCGCAGACGTATCTCCTGTGCCTCATCACGACCGTGGCGTAATAATATCTTCCATACATACGCTCGTATGAATCCGGTGCCGTAGCCGTAAAGTTGCACTAATGCCGCTGCTACGGCCATCAGGCTTATTTTAAAGTTTTTGGTTGTGACGAGGGCCGAAATCCATAATGCAAGCAGATATATGGCGAGCGGTATAAGGAAGAGGGGGGAGAGGAGTATAGCCAAAATTATAAGGCCTATCGATCCGATGGTAAATAGAGCCGGCATCCAGTGTACAGCCTTCATCGAACCGGGGTAGAGTAATTGGAGAGTGATACGCGACATGCCGAAAACATGCACCTGTCGCCAGAACTTGGCAAGATTGCCCCGGCGTTTATGATACACCTTGACATCTCTGAATAGAGCGGGAGGGAATCCGGCCTGACGTATACGGGTTGACATATCAATGTCTTCGGAAAACATCTCACGGAAACCACCTACTTTTTCCCATACGCGGCGTGAGAAGCCCATATTGAAAGTGCGTGGTACAAACTTCTCCATCTGAACCTTGCCACCGCGTATACCGCCAGTGGTAAGGAAAGAGGTCATGGCGAAGTTTATAGCCTTCTGGGTGTCGGTAAATGATTGGTGAGCGGCATCAGGTCCACCGAAGAAGTCAACGGGGTTGTTTTGCAGACTTTGCTTTAAGGTAACGAAATAATCATCGGGCAGAATGCAGTCAGAGTCGACAAATACAAAGAAGTCACCTTTGGCATTCTGCATACCGTAGTTGCGGGCTATGCTGCGACCTTCGTTAGATTTGGCAAAGTATTGTATAGGAAAGACGGAAGCATACTGCTCCACCTGCTCCTTGCAGGGTACAGTGCTTCCGTCTTCTACGATTACCAACTCAAAGTCACGCTCCGTCTGAGATGCCAGACTCTTAAGCAGGTCGGCTACTTCATCGGGGCGGTTATAAACCGGGACTATGAGGGAGAATAACATAATATCAGGCTTTTACGCGGCTAACGTATGAACCGTCGCGAGTGTCAACCTCAATGAGTTCGCCTTCGTTGACGAAGAGGGGTACACGTACGGTGGCGCCGGTCTCTACAGTAGCGGGTTTAAGAGTGTTGGTAGCGGTGTCACCCTTGATGCCGGGCTCGGTGTAGGTAACTTTGAGCACAGTCTTCATGGGCATTTCTGCGTAGAGTACAGTGTTGGTGCTGGCATCGCTTACAACCTCTACTACATCACCTTCTTTCATAAACTCACAACCGGTTACGAGATCGCGGGCGATAGGTACCTGATCAAAAGTTTCCTGATTCATGAAGATGTCATCGCCGCCGTCAGCATAAAGGTACTGGTAGGGACGACGTTCTACACGTACGTCTTCGAGTTTCTCACCGATGTTGAAGCGGCGTTCAAGTACACGACCGTCAACCACGTCTTTAAGTTTGGTACGCATGAAAGTATTACCTTTACCGGGCTTAACGTGGAGGAATTCAATGCAGAAATAAAGACGGCCATCGAGACGTATGCAAGTGCCGTTTTTGATGTCTTGAGCGTTCATCATAACGTTTAAAGATTCTATGTATAAATTATTTTTTGTATTATCTGACTTATACTCTATTTAAAGAAGTATAATCCGGGAGAGGGGCAGGAT
>CAMWNR010000050.1 GCA_947175665.1 uncultured Porphyromonadaceae bacterium | reverse complement strand
TAACTGCCCTCTCTCGCAAACACGAGAGAGGGCAGAATTCATATAGATAATTAATAGATTACTTAAATGAATCGGGGAGGTCATTCTCGTAAAGCACTACATCTCCGGGGGCAAGTAATCCGGATAAGATTTTCTGTGCCTCTTCAAACGATGATGCAAAATGCAGGTTCTCTTTATTAAAACCGGTAGAGAGTACTCCTTGAGTAAGCGCATCGCGATTATACTCATTTACTATAATTACTATATCCGAGTTGTTACCGGCATGTTCGCCTAATTTTGTATTAAGTTCGTCTCTGCTGCTCCCTAATTCGATCATACCGGGAGTAATACAAATACGCTTGCCGCTTTTAAAACCGCCCAATACTTCGAGAGCCATCTTCGAACCAACCGGATTTGAATTAAACGCATCATCTATAATTGTGACACCACCCGGTGTACGCTTAATGCTGAGACGGTGTTCTACCTGCTCTATGCGCTTTACACCTAAGCGTATCTTTTCGATATCCATACCTAATTTCAAGGCCATAATTATTGCGGCCAGAAGATTGGATATATTACATTCTCCTATTAATTTTGTGGTGAATTCAAACTTCGACCCATCAGGAGCAATTACTGTAAACTCCGAGCCATCAGGTGTATATCGGATATTTTCAACCCTATAATCAGCGTCTGCCACGTTGCTCACTGCATATCTGATACACCGGGTATTGTCTACATTTCGGCCGCTGATCTGTTCAAAATCGTTATTGACAATAACGCAACCATCGGCCGGTATGGCATCAGCAAGTTCAAATTTTGTGTTGCGGACATTATCGATACTTCCGAATGTTTCCAGGTGCATGGGACCCACCGCGGTAATTATACCATACTGAGGGTGTACCAGATCGCAGATCTCTTTAATATCACCCTTCTGTTTTGCTCCCATTTCACAAATGAATACCTCGGTATACGGTTGCATCATTTCTCGCACCGTACGTATCACTCCCATCGGGGTATTATAACTACCCGGAGTCATTAAGGTTTCAAATTGTTCTGATAGTATGGTATGTAGATAATGCTTGGTTGAGGTCTTGCCGTAAGAACCTGTGATACCTATAACCTTAAGTTCCGGCTTGGACTCTAATATTGCAGATGCTTCATTCCAATATTTTTTATTAATTGATTTCTCTACAGGAGTCAGTATCCATACTGCTGCAATTACAAAGGCCCACGAAACTACTGCAAGGAGAAACATAATGGCCAATACCATCCTGGGACCTGAATAAAACCCTACCGATTCACCTTGCCGTCCTATAGTGTATATAAGAGCAAGATAGGGTATAAGTGCAAGAATCCATGTTACAGAGAATATCCGTTTTACCCTATTTGTAATCACAAGCGGTTTCTTGTATTTCTTTCTTGCGAGTATCATAATCTTAATCACACAAACTATAGCTGCAAGAAGTGCTGACAACGCAGTATTCAACAGAGTAGACATCAGCAGGAATGTCATAGCCAGATCTACCAATCTCCAGCCTGGCATAAAATTACCCTGTTCGAGCCAGCGCCAATAACGTCTGACTCTATAACTGTTTTGCTGCAGTATGTGAATATCACTTTTAAAATTATAAAGGAAATAGCATCCGCAGACGATATATATCACCAGTAAATAAATACTCATCTCTTTTTCTAATTGTATATTACTTGAAAAATTCCTTCAATACGGCCCTGAATCCCACAGGATTGTCAAGAAAACTATAATGACCGCAACCATCGAAACTCACCAATCCTGCATCCGGTATAAGACGCTCCATAGTCTTGGCATCAGAGAGGGGAGTGGCGGTGTCCTGAGCACCCCATATCAAAAGAGTTGGTGCTTTGATTTGCGGCATATATTTTTTCAAATCTTCATTAACACATTTGCTCATAATACCGCGCATGACAGGAGAGGAATTGCGATAATCGGCCGAACCGGCCTTCCCTCGGTATCTGTCGAGAAGTTTACCTCCGGTTTTCTTTCCCAAAAGTAACGGAAGCAGATGCTTTAGAGTCTTATAACTATAAACCTTGATGTAATAATCGGGTTTTCTACGCGGTTTAATACCGGCGGCATCAACCAATACCAGTTTATTAACTCTGTTTCGTGAGGAGTATAGTATGCCTACTCGCCCCCCGAAACTATGCCCTATTATAGAGGGGGAACTTAATTTTAGCAAGGATACAAACTTTTCTAATAAGCGAGTATAATCCTCCACCCCCCATATCGAGGAGGGTTCATCGCTACATCCGTGACCGGGAAGATCCAAATTGAATACTCTCATGGAGGGTTCCAGGATGCGGGCTACCGATTCAATGGTATGCAGATTGCACCCCCATCCGTGCATGATGATTACAGGCTCTCCGTCCGGATTACCTGTCTCGGAATAATGTAGTTTTAACCCGTCAATTACAATATCTTTTTCCATCGGGATTTTATTAACAACATATTATAGTCATTAAAACTCTCTGTATCAAACTGCGCATTATGAACTATATGTAAATTATGCCCCGGTATTAACCATGGGCGAAACCGGTTCGTCGCCGCAGAGAACTACAAGAAGATTGCTGACCATAGCAGCGCGTTGAGATGCGTCAAGTTTTACGCTTTCGCTCTCATCCAGACGCTTTAATGCCATTTCAACCATCGACACAGCACCCTCTACAATCTTTTCACGAGCCGATATGATAGCGGCAGCCTGCTGACGGCGCAACATTACGGCCGCGATTTCCGGGGCGTATGCAAGATAGTTTAATCTTGCTTCTACCACTTCTATTCCGGCCATTGCCAAACGTTCATTAATCTTATGTTCAAGAAGATTATTTATCGCCTCACCACCGTCGCGAAGAGTGAGTTCGTCAGGGTGACCGGGTTGCGGATCGTATGCAAACTGTGTAGTAACTTCTCTTAGAGCGGCATCACTCTGTATACGTACAAAGTTGGTGAGTGCGGCATTATTGATTGATGCACCCTGCGCAGTAGAAAGAGAGGCGGCATCCAGATCAAAAACAACTCTGTATGTATCACACACTTTCCATACCAGCACCATACCGATCAACACCGGATTACCTACTTTATCATTAACCTTGATGGGATCGATATCCATGTTGCGGATACGAAGTGATATCTTTTTGCGGTTTACAAACGGATTAGCCCAAAAGTATCCGACTTTATGGCAAGTACCAACATACTTGCCGAAAAATACCATTACACGCGCTTCATTCGGTTCCTGCACAAAATATCCTACACATCCTAAAATAAAGAGTATAAATAATATCAACGAGCAGCCTACCGAAATCCATAAATTATCTTCTCCTCCGGTAATTATACAGCATAGCAGTAATATAGGGATGAGGATAAAAGTAAAAAATATCATCATGAAGCCGTTTATAATCAGCCCCTTGTATTCAAATTCCTGATTGGCGTAATTCATAATTATAAAAGTTGAAATAAAAATTATCAATCTAAGAAACGACTTAATAAACCGTTATAATTCTCTATACGGCGGTCGCGCAGAAACGGCCACCATCTGCGTACATCTTCCGAACGCCTTAAATCTATTTCCACCCATCTCTCTTCGGCGGCAGACTCACTGCATTGCATAAGAAATTCCCCTTGCGGACCGACTACAAAACTTGATCCCCAGAAGTCGATGCCTGAAGTGGAACCTGTGGGATCCTCTTCATATCCTACGCGGTTTACACTGATTACGGGCAAACCGTTGGCCACGGCATGACCGCGTTGCACTGTGATCCAGGCTTCACGCTGACGTTTCTTTTCATCTTCCGGATCGTCAGGGTTCCAACCTATTGCCGTGGGGTAAATCAATAATTCGGCACCGCGTAATGCCATAAGTCTGGCAGCCTCGGGATACCACTGATCCCAACATACCAAAACACCTAAGCGTCCTACAGAAGTTTCGATCGGCTCAAATCCAAGATCACCCGGTGTAAAATAGAATTTCTCATAAAAACCGGGATCATCAGGTATGTGCATTTTACGATATTCTCCGGCTATGCACCCGTCTTTTTCAAATACAACCGCCGTATTGTGATAGAGTCCGGTGGCTCTACGCTCAAAGGCACTTGTCACGAGAACAACCCCATTCTGACGGGCAGCCTCGGCATAAAAGTCAGTAAAGTCTCCGGGGAGTTCTACAGCAAGATCGAAATTGTCAACATTCTCGGTCTGGCAGAAATAAAGAGAGTCATGCAGTTCGGAAAGTACTATCAGTTGCGCACCCTCTTCTGCAAGATTTGTAATAGCCGCAAGATTCCGGCTTCGGTTGAGGTCTACATCATCAGAAAATGAATGTTGCACCACACCGACTTTAAGATTATTGAGTTTATTGCGATTTACAATCATAATTTCTGTTTATTATAATTACATTAGATCCCACTGCTCAAAACAGGGCATCGTTGATAAATCCCTTATGCAATTGCATGGTAGCGCAATGCAGTGAACCATGCTGTTTTATAAGCGGTCTACAATCTATCCCGACTACTTCATGCTCGGGATAAGCGATTCTTACGGTCTGCATGGCAAGCGTATCATTGGCCGGTTGACCATACACAGGCATAAATACTACTTTATCAGTGACCAGGAAATTAGCGTAAGTGGCAGGCAACCTGTCGCCGGCGTCATCATAGATCGGATCGGGCAGAGGCAACTCTATCAGATTATATGGTTCACCTTCCTGATTTCTAAATAGAGTAAGTTGTGCTCGCATTTTAAGCAATTCTTCAAAATGCTCATCATCGACATTTCTACATCCGGTAAAGAGAATAGTATTGTCAGGTGCCAATCTTGCCAGAGTATCAATGTGCGAATCGGTATCATCACCTGCGAGCGCACCATAATCAAGCCATAAGACATGATTGACTCCGAGCCTCTCAGCAAGAATAGTGTTGAGTTCTTCCTTACTTTTGCCACCATTGCGATTGGGCGATGTCAGACAGCGTGTGGTAGTAAGCAGAGTACCTTTACCATCGGTCTCTACAGATCCACCCTCCAGTATAAAATCGCGTTCATTACGGTACTGATCCGGTAATATTACAAACTTATCACGCAGCCTAAGGTTAACGAGATTATCTTTATCTGCGGCAAACTTCAATCCCCAACCGTTAAACCCGAAATCAAGACAGCGGTTTCTCTCCATTCGGACAACCGCCAAATGCCCGTAATCTCTGGTCCAGGTATCGTTAAAATCCATCTGTACGGTTTGCAACCTGTCAGGATTTTTAAGATTTGAAAAAAGATTTAAGCAGTACTCCTGATCTTTACATAATAATATCACATTAACGTTACGGTCAGTAAGAGCGGTTATAATTTCTATATAACATTGCTCTACCTCCGGGAGCATATAATTCCAGTCAGTCATATCATGAGGAAGAGCCATAAGAATGGCCGACTGCGCTTCCCACTCTGCAAGAAATCTAATATGTTGCTTAAACATTTATTAGAATATTAATTTTTAATTCGAATTATCTTCAAAGTTAACCCCTTTTTTTCTAAATTTGCACATTAAAATTAAAAAAAATAAGCAGGTTATTTAATTTAAAAGTGCGCCCGCGAAAATTTTTGATACCTGCAAGGTATATTTTCGAACGGAATCAGGTTTTTATAATCAAAAATTAATATAACTTTAATTATACATTTTTCATTATTAAGTATGGCAGAAATAATAAATAAAACCCAAATGGAATTCGAGCGCGAAATAGCGCGTTGTCGCGACATATACGAGAAAAAAATGCGCGATTACGGTACTTCATGGCGCATAATGCGCCCGACTTCGCTTACCGACCAGATTTTTATCAAAGCGCAGCGTATACGCTCGCTCGAAGAGAAACATGGCCGTTCGGCCGTAAATGAAGGTATCGAACCCGAATTTATCGGAATTGTAAACTATTGTGCTATGGCATTGATACAATTAAAACTCGGATCGGGCAACGCTCTCGCGCCTGAAGAAGCATTACGGTTGTACGATGATGCAATCAAGGAGTCTACAGCCCTGATGCTTAATAAGAATCATGATTATGATGAGGCATGGCGTAAGATGAGAGTGAGCAGTTTTACCGATATAATCCTTCAGAAGTTATTGCGCACCAAGGAGATTGAGGATCATAACGGTCAGACCATTATCTCGGAGGGTATCGATGCCAACTACATGGATATGATCAATTACGCTCTGTTTGCCCTCATTAAACTCAATAATCCCCAAAATGAGGAATAATACACACCCCGGTCTTTTTGACCTGAATATCGCAATTACCTGGATAGTCAGATTGATTACAGGCTCGGTATTCATTTTTTCCGGATTTGTAAAAGCCATAGACCCCTGGGGAACTCTATATAAACTTATCGATTATATGGGGGCGATGCATATTCCTGTTTTCCGGAATTTACTCATTGTCCTGACCTTTGCACTATGTGCATACGAGTTTGTAGTCGGTGTGTTTTTATTCTTGGGTTGCTTCCGAAAATCAGCGCCCGTTTTTGCGGCTCTGGTGATGGCGGTGATGTTACCTCTGACTCTATGGATCGCTATTGCTAACCCGGTAGAGGATTGCGGATGCTTTGGTGATGCTCTGGTTATAGGTAATTGGACGACTTTCTGGAAAAATGTAGTATTATGTTTGCTGATCGCATGGCTTATCAAGTATAATACGATATGCCGCTCCCTTATTTCGGCTCCGATACAATGGATCGGTTTGTTGCTTACAGCGGGCTACTGCATAGCGATTTCAGTAATAGGGTATATCTATCAACCCTTGCTTGATTTTCGCCCTTATCGCGTAGGGACATCTTTGTTGGATATTTCAGAAGATAGCGCAGAAGACTCCGAATCTGATGATATACGGTTTATTTACGCAAAAAATGGAGTAGAAGAGAGTTTCTCGATATATGATGAACTCCCTGATGAGGAGTCCGGATGGGTATTTGTCAGGAGAGAAACCGAATCGCAGAATGTATCTGCAGAAAAGCAGGCTGATAAAGATAATGAGGAAAACAGATCATCTGAATCATTATCTGAAAAGAATTTACGTATCTGGGCAGATGGCGGCAACACTGATGTCACCGATGAGGTCTTTGAAGACAACTCCCCTCGAATAATCTTGTTGATGCCTGATTTGAAAGATGTATCAATTGCGACTACCTGGCAAATAAACTCAATGTACAGTTGGTCGAGAGATCATGATATTGACTTCATCGGTATCGTTAACGGTTCAGAAGAGGATATTGCCAACTGGCGTGACTTATCGCTTGCCGAATACCCTATTTATACTGCGGACGACACACAGATTAAAATGGTAGCACGCGGTAATCCTGCTGTAGTATATACAAAAGATAATGAGATTATTTGGAAAAGTACTTTAAGAGCCTTGGGCATGAATGATTTCCAATCTGCCGATGCTTACGGGAATGCCGAGTCTTTTAAGCGTAATGACAAAGCCATTCTATACAACATTACCGGTTTTTATCTCATTATGCTCACCATCTTGATTACAGCATCATTCATACCTTACAGGTCGCTTTTTAAAATTAATATCCCCAAGACCTCAAGCCACAAGAAATGAAGAGTACCCCAAAAGTTAGACACAAAACTTTTGGGGTACACTTCAGATAGACTTTGGAGTTATTTGGGGTCATATTGGTTTCTTTCAATATGAATTCGCCGATTTTCAATTCCAATGATGAAGAGGGATACTAATCATGATGATAGGGGAGTCCGTGCAATATCGAGATACCTCGGTAAATCTGCTCGGTAAAGAACAAGCGTACCATCTCGTGGTTAAAGGTCATCTTCGACAGCGAAATCATCCCGTCGGCCCTGTCGTAAACACGTTTTGAAAATCCGTATGGACCTCCGACCACAAAAACCGCCCTTTTTCTTCCTGAAGATAACAATCTCTCAAGATAACCGGCAAAATCACGGGATGTATACTCCTTACCCCTCTCATCCAGAAGTATTACTATATCCGAGTCATTTATCTGCTTGAGTATCAGTTCTCCTTCGGCATCTTTTTGCTCGGACTCAGATATTTTACCGGCCTTACGGCTATCAGGAATCTCAATAATAGTATAGGGGAGATAACGCTTAAGGCGTTTACAATATTCTGCAATTCCTTCTTTTATATATGAAATCCCCGTTTTTCCTATTGTCAGAAGTATTATATCCATAGATTTTTATTATTTTTGCATACAAATTTATATATTTATAAATACACTACCAAAATGAAGACAAAAGACCAACTCATAGATGAACTCCTCGATCTTGCTTTTGCAGAAGATCTCGGAGATGGCGATCACACCACTCTATCTACTATTCCTGCCGATGCTATGGGCAGAAGCCGATTGATTATCAAGGAAGAAGGTATCGTATCGGGTGTAGAGATAGCAAAAAAAGTTCTTCATAAAGTTGATCCGAGTATCAAAATAGATATCCTGATTAAGGATGGCTCACATGTTAAACCCGGAGATATTGTTTTTACGGCCGAAGGCCCCGTGCGTTCGCTTCTTATTGCGGAGCGAACCATGCTCAACATCATGCAGCGCATGAGTGGGGTGGCTACCATGACCGCTAAATACCAGAAGCAACTTGAGGGGCTGCATACTCGCGTACTTGATACCAGAAAGACAACACCGGGTATGAGAATGCTCGAAAAAGAGGCCGTGGCTTGCGGTGGAGGTACCAATCACCGTATCGGTCTGTTTGACATGATTCTTATTAAAGATAATCATATCGATTTTGCCGGAGGTATCGAGAAAGCGATTACCCGCGCCAATGAGTACTGCAAGCAAAATGGGAAAGATCTGAAGATTGAAGTCGAGGTGCGCAGCCTCGATGATATTCGCAGAGTTATGGAGCATGGAGGTGTAGACCGTATCATGTTTGACAATTTCACTCCCGAACTCACACGCGAAGCGGTAAAATTGGTAGATGGAAAATATGAAACGGAATCTTCCGGAGGTATTACCATCGAGAACCTGCGCGAATACGGAGAGGCCGGTGTCGACTTCATTTCTGTCGGTGCTCTTACTCATAGCGTAAAAGGGCTTGACATGTCATTTAAAGCATTCTGATGCAGGTATCATCGCAAAAAGTTATCAATTGGGAGGAGGTATGCCCGGAAGAGTTTCGTAAAAAGATAATCGATATTCTTAATCATCCTCCGGGTGCTGAGGGTTCCGAAAAATTTTACAATACACTTTTTCCCGATGATGTACTGGATATTGATGACCAAGACCTGTCGAACTTCAAATCGGATATCGAACCCGACAAACTGAAAAAACTGCATAAACTCTATGCTCAGGCCTGGGGCAAATATGCCGAGGCGCTTACAATGCAATACCTTGCCGAGCGGGGAGATCCCATTTCCGAATGGGATTGGCGTCCCCCGCATGGCAAAGGTGAAATTGACATAATAACACGTCGCGGCAACCGCATAATATTTATTGAGGTCAAGGCTCGATGCGGTCATGTAAATGACCCTTGGGAGGCTGTAGATGATAAAAAAATACGCAATCTCTGCCGAGGTGCTGATATATATTTGCGTCTGCAACCTTACGACTTCGAATACCAGTTTGATGTAGCGTTTGTATCGGGTAATTATAAAGATTACCGGTTTGAATATATTGAAGATGCTTTTGTAGCACCTCTATCCAAACGTTAAATTAAATAATTTTTACTATCTTTGTAGGAACTGTTTAAAATTTCGTGACAAATAATTTATTTATTGACTATCAATTTTAAACAGTATTTAAGTTGAATACTAAATAAATGAAATATATAGGTGCACATGTGAGTGTTCAGGGTGGTGTGGCAACCGCACCTGAAAATGCCGCGGCGATAGGAGCCAAGGCTTTTGCGCTTTTTACTGGCAACCCGTCGCGATGGTCAGTTAAACCGATTACAGACCAGGAGGCAGACTTGTTTAAGAAGCGTTGCAACGCCTTGGGATATCAACCGGAGGTAATACTCCCACATGACAGTTTTTTAATAAATCTCGGTTCTCCCGACAAAGCCAAATTGGCTATGTCGCGCAAGGCATTTCTTGAGGAGATACAACGGTGCGAGAAACTCGGTCTAACTCTGCTTAACTTTCATCCCGGCAGCCATCTCAACAAAATGGATATTGATGAGTGTCTTAACCTGATTGCAGAGTCTATAAATCTTACCCTTGATAAAACCAACGGTGTCACCGCTGTTATTGAGACCACTGCCGGGCAGGGGAGCAATCTCGGACACGACTTTGCCCATATCGCCCACATTATAGACAAGGTTGAAGATAAATCAAGAGTCGGAGTATGTGTAGATACCTGTCATACATATTCTGCCGGATATGACCTGCGGTCAGAAGAAGGTTACGATAAAACCTGGCGGGAATTTGACGAAATTATCGGATTCAACTATCTTCGCGGTATGCATCTGAACGATGATAAGCGTGAGTTAGGTTCTCATATTGACCGCCATGCTCCGATAGGCGAGGGGACATTAGGCGAAGAGTTCTTTATACGACTGGTCAACGACCCTCGGTTTGACAACATACCTCTCATCCTCGAAACTCCCGAAGAGGAGAGATGGGCTCAGGAAATAAACTGGCTCTATTCACAGATAAAATGAGCCGTAACACCATCAACGGGTCTGTCGGATAAATTTTATTTAACTGCTTAAAATCTAATAAAATATATAACTAATGAAAACTAAACCTGATCTAAGTTTCTGGAAACTATGGAATCTGAGTTTCGGATTCTTTGGTGTCCAGATTGCGTATGCTCTGCAAAGTGCAAACGTATCGCGTATCTTTACTACTATCGGTGCGGATCCTCACGATCTGTCTTACTTCTGGATTCTTCCACCGCTGATGGGTCTGCTTGTGCAGCCTCTCGTAGGTATGTTCTCTGACCGTACATGGACCCGCTTCGGACGCCGCCTGCCGTATCTGATATGCGGAGCCCTCGTGGCAGTGATTGTGATGTGCTTCCTCCCAAATGCCGGCAGTTTCCACTTCACCGTACAGAGTGCTATTATTTTCGGTCTTATCGCATTGATGCTCCTTGACACATCAATCAATATGGCCATGCAGCCTTTCAAGATGCTTGTAGGTGATATGGTCAATGAGAAGCAGAAAGGCCTGGCTTATTCTATCCAATCTTTTCTGTGTAATGCCGGTTCTGTAGTCGGATTTATTTTCCCCATTCTCTTCGGTGCTCTTGGTCTGGCTAATGTAGCACCTGCAGGTGTAGTACCGCAGACTGTAATCTGGTCGTTCTATTGTGGTGCAGCGATCCTTATGTTCTGTGTGATTTACTCACTTGTGAAAATTAAAGAGTGGCCTCCACATGTATATGCAGAATATAATGGCGGTGCTGATACATCCAAAGAAAAGGGTAACGCCAATCTCTTTAAACTCCTTGTACATGCGCCCTCTACATTCTGGACTGTAGGTGTGGTACAGTTCTTCTGTTGGTTTGCATTCCTATTCATGTGGACTTATACCACCAATACAGTGGCACTCACTGCCTTTGATACTCCCACAATCGAGAGCATCTCAGGCCTGAGCAATGGTGCGGAAAAGATTGAAGGTAAAAATATCCTGATTTCTAATGACGAGATGAAAGATGTCGAGATCATCAATCATGGCAGTGCATTAGCCGAGGGTGTAAATGTTGCCGGAGCCTTCTATCCCGCCGCTACTGTTGTCATCAATGGTAATGACACTATCGTTAACAACCATCAGTTAGTGATAAATAAAGACGGTTATCCAAAAGTCGCGTTAAATACTGTACTGGCCAACGTAAATTCACTCACAGTTGACGGAACTGATATCGAGAATCCGGAGAATGTGGAAGTCAAGGATTATCTCTCTCGTCTTAATGGTAATGTCACTGTTACTACAGCCGCAATCGTAAGCAAGGATGAAGCAGGCAAGATTACTCTTGAAGATGCCAAGAGTTATGAAATCAACAATGCTTCAGATCTCAAATATGACTCAAGAGTCGTACTTAACGCCGCATCGCCTCAATATAATGAAGCCGGTAACTGGGTAGGTCTGTTGTACGCCATCCAGGCTCTCGGTTCGGTGCTTTGGGCAGTTGTATTACCTCGCTTCCGCAGCCGCAAATTCTCTTACGCTCTCTCTCTGATATTGGGAGGTATCGGCTTTATCAGCATGGGTTATGTTACAAACCAATATCTGCTGTTTGTAAGTTTCGTACTCATAGGTTGCGCGTGGGCGGCAATGCTCGCATGGCCCTTTACCATTCTCACCAACTCGCTCAAGGGTGGTAATATCGGTGCTTACCTCGGCCTCTTTAACTGTACAATCACAATACCTCAGATTATTGCAGCCCTCCTCGGTGGCTGGATTCTTCACCTTCTTTCAACCCCCGGTGAGGTTGCTCCCGAAAATCTGATGATGGTTGTAGCGGGTGTAGCGGTAATTATCGGAGCATTCTGCGTAGGCTTTATCAAAGAGGGTAAACCCACCGATAATGATATGAAAGTACAGGAAACTCCCGAAGTATCGGAAACACTATAATTGCAAAAATCTCTTAGAGTTTAAAAACTCAATCCAATAAAAAATAGAGGTTGTGTCGATTCAAATACGACACAACCTCTATTGTTTAAGGTAAGCACCCCCGCAGTAATATTACCTGGAATTTTCCCCGGCATATAGGCGAAAGCATACCTGTACTGCAGGATAAGATGCTGACACCGGATACTTACTTTGATTCCGGGCGTGTAAAGCCATCTTTCTGACATCTCTTGGTCATTGCGGCTATACGCGCTTTAGTATCGGGGTGCGATGAAAACATCTTATTGATGTAACTCTCCTTAGCATTTCCTTCCATCTGCTGTAACTTCTCAAATGCCTTAACCATACCCCAGGGGTTGCGACCATTTGCTACAAGGAAATCGTAACCGCAATCATCGGCTTCTTTCTCTTGCTTCTGTGAATATTTAGCATTGATAAGAGACTCTCCGAGAGTACCCAACTGAGACTCGGTAAGGGCCGCCGCAGTACTGCCGGTAGATGCCACAGCATCCTTGAGCGCTCCTGTCAGAAGTTGTGTTTTAAACTGCTTCTTGGAATGATGCTTCATAACGTGGCCAATCTCATGACCTATGATGCCTATAAGTTCGTCATCATCCATAATATCCATCAAAGAGGAGAATACTCTTACGCTACCGTCAGGACATGCAAACGCATTAACATCAATCACTTCATAAACTTTGAAGTTCAAGGGTATGCCATCTGCGTCTTTGATACCTTCGGTCAGTTTGCGCAAACGCTGAGTGTAGGGACTGTTTTCGTCAGAAACTTTATTATTCTTATCCATCCAGTCAACCGATTCCTTAACGTATGCGGCCATCTGTGCATCTGAAATTGATACCGCCTGCACGGTTTTGGCACCTGCGCTGATGGCTTTGCCCAAATTAAATTGGGCATATACCGGACTACTTAATGCCCCCATCATAAGGAGGGCGCCCAAAACTACACTACTTTTCTTCATATACTCTAATTATATTTAGTTAAACTATACGTTTTAATTCACTCTATTTATAGGAGATCCGGCCACAAATGCCTCGACATTGGCAACCGCTATCTCAATAAGACGCTTGCGTGCTTCGTATGCGGCCCACGAAATATGAGGCGTTAGGATACAATTTTTAGCACGGAGCAATGGATTTGAGGGGAGAGGTGGCTCTGTAGAAAGAACATCAAGACCGGCACCTGCAATCCTACCACTGTTTAATGCCTCGGCCAGTGCATCTTCCTCTATAAGTCCGCCTCTTGCAGTATTAAGAATAACTGCAGTAGGCTTCATCAATGATATTTTCTCTGCATTTATCATTTTGGTTGTCTCCGGAGTCAAAGGGCAATGGAGACTTATCACATCTGACTCTTTAAACAGAGTATCCATATCTACTTTGACAACTTCAGGCAATTCCTGCTGCGGTCTTGACGAGTAAACCATAACCCGCATACCGAATGTGCGTGCAATACTTCCAACCATGCGTCCTATATGGCCGTAACCCACTATTCCTATACTCTTACCGGCAAGTTCTACGAGCGGATAATCAAGATAGCAGAAGTCCTTACATTTTGTCCATCTGTCTTCTGTATGTATCCTGCGGTCGTAATCTTCAGCATGATTGGTAAGGGCCAATAGCAGGGCAAAAGTATTTTGTGCTACTGAGTCTGTACTGTATGACGGGATATTACACACCACTATCCCATTACGGGTAGCGGCATCCAGATCAATCAGGTTAAAACCTGTAGCCAACACTCCTATATATTTACAATCAGGAAGTGAGGCGATAGTATCTGCATCAAGCGGCACCTTATTGCTTAATACTATTTCTGCACCCTTGCATCTTTCGACCACTTCATCAGGAGCAGTACGGTCATAAACCGCCACTTCACCAAATTTATCAAGCGCATCCCAGGCTAAATCCCCGGGATTAATAGCATACGCATCCAAAATTACTATCTTCATATATCTAAGTGTTAAGTTTTAGTTATTAGTGATTAAATTCAAGTATTAAGTTTTAGTGATTTGTGATTAAAATTCAGTGCTATGTCTTAATCACTAATAACTATTACTTAATATTTAACCTACTCTCACTCAAACAGTTTCCGGAAGCATTCCTCAACTTTAGACACCTCAACAATCTCAATTTCAAAATTTTTCTTTATACCCTTTAGGTTATCCTTAGGCACAAATATCCGTTTAAAACCAAGTTTCTGACATTCGAAGACCCTCTGTTCTATTCGCGTCACCGTACGTATTTCTCCGGATAATCCCACCTCACCTACAAATGCTGTGTTACGAGGTATACTTACATCAAAGTTGCTTGACATTACAGCGGCTACTATGGCCAGATCGATAGCCGGATCTGCTATTTTCAGACCTCCGGCAATATTGAGAAATACATCCTTTTGAGCCAATCTGAACCTCGCCCTTTTCTCTAATACCGCCAACAGCATGTTTAATCTGCGCTGATCAAACCCGGTCACACTGCGTTGCGGAGTACCGTAAGCGGCACTCGATACCAAGGCCTGGATCTCTATCATAAACGGGCGTACACCCTCAGTAGAGACGGCTATGGTTATACCGCTCATTTCCTCATCACGATTTTCTGAAAGCAACATCTCCGACGGGTTGGTCACCTCTTTGAGCCCTCTCTCCACCATTTCGTAAATACCTATCTCATTGGTAGACCCGAATCTGTTCTTAATAGCACGCAATATACGGTAAAGATACTGCCTGTCGCCTTCAAACTGCAATACAGTATCCACTATATGCTCCAAAACCTTCGGACCCGCTATTGCTCCATCTTTATTGATGTGACCTACAAGGATAACCGGTACTCCCGACTCCTTGGCATATCTCAATAGAGATGCCGCACACTCACGCACCTGACTTACACTCCCCGCAGCCGACTCAATATCTGAAGTCGCAATGGTCTGTATCGAGTCAATTACAAGTATCTGAGGTTTTACGTTTTCTATCTGAGTGAAAATACCCTCAAGCGATGTCTCGCATAAGATGAAAGTATTATCAGCAACTTTACCTAATCGGTCGGCACGCAGTTTTAATTGAGTCGCACTCTCCTCACCACTTACATATAATATCGTTTTGTTTCTGATAGAGAGGATATTTTGCAGCAGAAGTGTGGATTTACCTATTCCCGGTTCACCACCTATCAATGTAAGGCTACCGGCTACGAGTCCTCCGCCCAACACTCTGTTGAGTTCTTTTGAGGGCATGGAGATACGCGGTTCGTCGAGGCTTTCTATCTCTGATAGCCGTATCGGCTTGCTGCGCTCTACCAGACCTTTATTTCGTTTATCTTTTTTACCGACAGAAATTTTCTCTTCGGCAAATGTGTTCCACTCTCCGCACGAAGGACATTTTCCTAACCATTTCGGAGATTCGTATCCACAATTCGAACAGAAAAACACTGATTTAGTCTTTACTGCCATAAGTTAAGTAAGTAATTAAAATTAATGTGTGTATAAAACTTAAATATTTTTGAGATAATTTCCATGCGGAAGAAAGGAAGATACGATAGTATCTGAC